>SXOM01000339.1 GCA_005776735.1 Pseudomonadota bacterium | reverse complement strand
GCCCCCGCCGACACGGCGGTGGTCGACGCGGGGGCGGGCGACAAGGCCGCCGCCGACAAGGCCGCTGCCGACAAGGCCGCTGCCGACAAGGCCGCCGCTGACAAAGCCGCTGCCGACAAGGCCGCCGCCGACAAAGCCGCCGCCGACAAAGCTGCTGCCGACAAGGCCGCCGCCGACAAGGCCGCCGCCGACAAGGCCGCCGCCGACAAGGCCGCCGCCGACAAGCTGGCCGTGAAGCCGCCGAAGGGCTCGGGTTCCGAGGCCACCATCACGCGCCCGGGCACCCTCGACGTCCCTGCGGTCCTCTTGATGTCGGCCGGCGGCGGGCTCCTCGTCGGGGGCGCCGCGATGAACTTCGGCGTGGTCGAGCCGGCCTACGCCGCGATCGTCGCCGGTAACGAAGCCCCGGGCTCGTTGTCGGCCGAGGATGCGGCCGCGTGGGAGGGGCGCTTCGACATCGGGCGGTACAGCACGATCGCGATGGTGGGCACCGGCGTGGCGCTGCTCGGCGCCGGCGTGGTGCTCCAGGTGGTCGACAGCCCGGTGATGGTCGTGCCCGGCGGCATCGTGGTGGGCGGCCAGTTCTGACCGGGGCGGTTGGGCCCCGCGCCGCGACCGGCCGGGGGGTTCGGGCCGAGGCCGGCGCGCGGTGCGCCGGAGGCGCGCGCTCATCCACCCTCGCGGCCCACCGACCGTGGGCCGGTGCAGCCGACCCTCCCCCCGCCGCCCCGTCCTCCCCCCGCCGCCGGTGCGGTTCCCCACCGTCGGCACGCCCACCCAAAATACCGCTCGAAGTTCGACATCTCCACGCCCACCGACCGTGGGTCGGTGCAGCCAGACCCTCGCGGTTCGGCGTCCACCGTTGTGCCAATCGCCGCGGCCGTTGGCCGGCTCGGTGACGCGGCGGGTGACGGGTCGGGCGGAATTGGCTGAGCGGAGCGCAGTTTCGCTTGCGAAACTGTAGCGGAGCGAACGCCAATTTCGCCCGGCCCGGCAGGACCCGGGGGTGACCTCGTTCCGCAAGCGCCGGGTCAGGCGTTGCCCCCCGAAAGACGCCGACCCGCGCCCCGGGTCGCCGCGTCTTGCCCGGCCCACCGCTCGGAGCCCCGGACGCATCAGAACAGGACGATCATCGACCCCGTGGGCAGCGCCGCCATGATGGCGTCGATGTCGCGCAGATGCATCACGACGCAGCCCCAGCTCATCCCCCGCGGGTCCGCGTCGTCCCACTCCCACGCCCAGCCGTGCAGGCCGATGCCGCCGCCGAGGCGGGTGGTCTTGGGGGTCTCCTTCCGCGCGCGCCACGTGCGAGTGATGCGGCGTTGGGCTTCGACGTCGATCCACCCTTCATCCACGGCGCGCGCCGCGTCCCAGGCGTTCGGGTAGTTCACGCGCATCCAGGCACCACCGAAGTAGTCGGCGCTCGGGCCGCCGAACGGGCCCCGCGAGTGCTGCACGATGTAGTACACCCCCTTCGGGGTCCGGTTGTCCCCCTGGTGCACCTTGGCGCCCTCGGCCTGGCCGAACCCCACCTGGTACCGCCCGGTCTCGACGCCGTCGGCGTAGGTGCGCAGCTCGTCGGCGTCGTGGCTCACCAGGGCGAGGTGGGGCTCGGCCTGGGGGACCGGCAGCCAGGGGCGCGCGGCGGCGAACACGTCCGCGGCCTCGTCGCGCCCCTCCAGCACCAGCTCGACGCGAGTGCCCCACGCGATCGTGTCGCCGCGGGCGACGGTGGCGCCGTGCTCGGCGACGGCGCGCGCGCCCGTGACGCGCATCCGGACGACGCTCGGCGTGGCGTTCTCGTACCACCGGTGCTCGACCCGGAGCACCTCGCCGTCGCGCAGCACCCGTCCCGCCGCCATCGAGCGGACCGGTCGCTCGGTCGCGGCGGTCCAGCACCCCTCGCCACAGGGCGACCAGCCCGCGTCCAGCGGGGCCGAGAAGCCGTCGGCGGCCGCCGCGCCGACGCCGAGAAAGGTCGCGAACGGGTCGGCGGTGGCGGCTCCGTCGGGGGCCTCGACCGCGGCGAGCGTCGCGGCGGACGCCGCGTCGGGGGTGGCGGCGCCGCAACCGAGGAGCACCAACGGGAGCCAGGACATCCGAATTGGGACCACGGCGCCGCGCGCCGGTTCCCCGCCCGCGTCAGCAGCCGCCGCCGGAGATGATTTCCACGTCGTCACCGACCTGCGTCACGTAGACGTAGCTCCAGCAGCCCTGCGGGTACTCCCACCCGGCCTTCTGGCCGTCGACCTGCGCGGTGACCGTCCCGTCGGGGAACTGCAGCCGGGGCACCTCGCCGCCGACGGTCGGCAACGGCTCCTTGCGCAGGTCGGGCGGGCCGGCGAAGCAGGCCCGCGCGGCCGCCCAGACCGCGTCCCGGCGCACCCCGACGAGGTGGAGGGTGTCCGACCCCCACTCGTACCCGGAGTTCACCTGGTGGAAGCCGCCCCCGGCGAGCGGTTGGCGCCGGTTCTCGTCGCACATGCCCTCGGTGCCGATGCCCATCTGCTGGCAGGGGGTGCTGCCGAGCGGCACGGCAGGACCGGCGTAGCCGATGGTCTCCGCCCACTGCTGCAAGCCGATGCAGCGTTCGGGCGGGGGCTTCACGGGGAGCAGGAACCCGTCGAACGCATACCCACGCTGGCCGCCGTACCACACCGGCACCCACTCGCCGGTGATGCCGAGCGCGGTGTCGGCCGTGCGCGGCCCGTCGGTCACCACCACGGTGGCGCCGCGCGGCATCTCGACCAACGATGCGCTCGCCGCGCTCGCGTCGGCGCGCAGGTGCAACGAAGACGCGGTGACGAAGCGGCTCTCGCCCGCCGGCGGCCCCCCGCCGAACCGCTCCGCGACGTCGCCGCAGCAGAGCCCCGCCGCCACGATCACCGCCGAGGCGGCGACCACCACGCGGGCCATCAGCGCGCCCTCACTTCCACGTCCAGGTCGATCGCGTACGGGCCGCTGCGCTTGGGGAAGCGCGCGTCCTTGAGGCCGCGCTCGACGTGTTCGAACAAGAGCTCATACCCCTGGTACGCCTGGAACTGCTGGGGGACACCGTCGGCGTCGACCACCACGCGGGCGCGCACCTGTGACGTGGGCAGGTCGTAGGGCTGGGCCACCTGGGGGTAGCCGACGATGAAGAGGGGCTGCATCCCGAGGTCGAGGAACGGCACCAGGGCCACCCCCTCGGGCAGCGCGGCGGGCGGCTTGTCCACCTTGGCGACGCGCTGGGCCACCGGAGAGATCGGCGGGGCGTGGGCCGGGTCGAACGCGGCGATGCGCTGGATCCCCGAGTTCTGGGCGATGAACTGGTCGTTGGAGCTGGTGGACGACGACGCCACCTTGCGTCCGTCGGTCGTGAACCCCGAGTACAGGAGCTGTCCGGTGGCGGGGTCGAACCACGCTTCGCCGCCCACGCGGAGGTCGATCAGGCCGCCGTTGGCGGACTCCTCGATGGCCGACGACGGCGCCACCGTCGCGCGCCCTTCGGTGGAGAGGAGCGCCAACCCCAGGCGGTCCTCGGTGTGGCGCGTCTTGTAGGTGCCCGCGCCAGCGGTGCCGTCCGCCACGGGGAGCTGGAACATGTAGCCAAGGTCCTTCCGCTCCCAGCCGCGGATCCAGTCCTTGTCGTCGGTGGTGAGCACCACGTCCATCGGCGCGAACGCGGAGCGCAGGAACGCCCGCATCTGCTCGCCGAGCTGGCCTTCACGGATGTTGTTCGACGGCAACTTGTTGACGTCGAACTCCTTGAGGCGGCCGTCGGGGCCGATGAGCAGGATGATCTCGACCGGCTTGGTGAAGTCTTCCCAGTCGGCGAGCACGGTCTCGACCTTCTCCTGGCGGTCGGCGACCGGGGTGCCGGAGAGGTCGATCCAGTGCAGCCCGCACTCGAGCTCGACCTGCTTCCCGCGCGGGAACACCTTGCACTCGGTCTCCGCCTTGATGACGAGGTTGCGGATGCGCGTCTCGGTGTTGGCGCGTGCCGCCGCCTTGAGCCCCTGAGACCAGTAGATCTCGGTCTCCAGGTAGAAGCGCGCCGTCTCCCCGCCCGTCCACTTGTAGGTGGGGGGCGCAGCGAGCGCGGAAGAGAAGGTCAGGCCGAGCAACAGGGGCATGTCCTACTGTAGCGCGCTCCCGAGGACTCCGGCGCGGTCGCTACAACAAGCTACCGAACCCGATGCGGAGTGACGCCAACGAGGTGGGCGTGCCGGCGCCGACGAAGCCCTCGGACTGGGTGCCGCGGTAACCGTCGAGCGTGATGCGCAGCCAGGTGCCGTCGTCGCCGAGCGGGATGCCCACGCTCAGCTTCACGCCCGGCCCGACGCTGGCGGGGGCGAACCAGCCGTAGTTGCCACCCACCAGGAACCACACCTTTCCGGGCTCGGGGCGGGGGAGGTACAGGCCCACGCCCCCGTTGGGGCGGAAGAAGGCGCTGGTCTGCTGGTTGTCCTCCGGCGTCTCGGCGCCTTCGACGCCGTAGGCCATCTGCGACGAGGGGGACAGCGCGAGGTCGGCCGCGCCGAAGATGGCGGCGTTGTAGATCCCGAGCTCGAAGCCGAGGGAACCGCCGAACTGGTAGGTGAGCTGCTCCTGGCCCCGCGCGCCGGAGAAGCCGCTGGACTGCAGCACCCCTCCCCCCAGCTCCCCGACGAACTGGAACGTGACCGGGCGCTTCTTCACGACGACCGCGCCGCCGGCGAACGCCACGAGCCGCGGCTTTCCCTTCTCGTCGACCACCCCGAGGAAGACGCGCGGGTTGTTGCCCGCCCGACCGGCGAGCGAGCGCACCCCGGTCGCGACGTCGGCCGGGACCTCGGCGCTCGCGGCGAGCACCGCGGTGGACGCGGCGGTGAGCTCTTCGGGCGAGACCAGGGCGCGCAGCGGCACCGTGTCGCTCGGCCCCGCGTCGAACTCCATGCGCTCGGCGACGGCGCCGCCGACGAGCAGGTGGGCGTAGTGATGGCCCGGGGCGAGCTCGACCTCGCGCGTGCCCTCGGGCGCGGTGACCCCGTCGACCACGACCTGCACCCCGGGGGGCAGCGCGTCGACCGCGAGGCGGGCGCGCGGCAGCAGGTTGAGCTCGGCCTGCAGCGCCGACGCCTTGGCGAACGACTGGCCGTCCGGGAAATCGCCGCGGGCCAGCACGCGCTTGGGCTCGAGCGCCAGGGCGTCGACCCACGGGCGCACCACGCTCTTGCCCGCGATGCTCACGCGGAACGGCGCGGTGTCCTGCAGGCTCGGAAACAGCGCCTCCGGGTAGCTGCGCGTGATGCCGGCGCCCTCCCAGAAGAGCGCGCTCTGCAGGGCGGCGCGCTCGCCCGCGCCGGGCACCACGTCGATCGGCTCCACCGCGGCGGCCAGGGCCCGCGCCACGCCCGCTTCGGCTTCGAACTCTTCCCAGCGTGCGCTCCCGTCCTTGAACACGGTGGCGAGCGCGCCGTAGCGGGCTTCGTCGGCCGCGGTGACCGGCTCGGGCGTGAAGTTGAAGTCGGACCACGCACGATGGTCGGCCACGCCGGTCTCGCGTTCGGCCAGCTTCACCACCGCCGCGTCGGGCGCGGCCGGCAACATCCACACCACCAGGGCGGGCGGAGCCGCCGCGGGGGCGGCGTGGGCGGCGGCGGCGAGGGCGAACACGGAGAACATCGGACGTTGCTAACCTACAGCGTCGTCCCGATGCCCGCGGTGAGCCCGAAGATGGGGCTCACCGGGACGTCGGTGTCCGCGCTCTGGTGGTACAGGCTGGGCACGAACGGGAAGACGGCGCCGGCCCGACCGTCGATGTCCACGTACGGTCGGATGCGGCCGGTGGGCCCTCCCGGAATCGCGAACGACCACCCGAAGTGTGCGGTCGTTTGCAGTGCGTAGGGAAGGTTGGTCCACCCGACCCGCGCCGCGATGCGCGGCCCGAGGCCCAGGCCCGCGTCGCGCCCGAGCACGACGCCGCCGGTGAGGTACAGGTTGCGGTTGGCGGTCTCGTAGTGGAGGCTCTGCGCCCAGTCGGGCGGGTTCTCCTCGTCGACCTTCTCGTCCTGGAACTGGAAGCTGTCGCCCGCCTTCGGATTGTCGTACTTGTCGTTGCCGTTGTCGTACACCACGGCGTCTTCGTTGCCGGGCAGGATGTACCGGTCGACGAACGACGCGTCGGTGTTGATGCCCGCCTCCACGCCCACGCCGATCATCAGCCGGTTGTAGTGCCCGCGCAGCTCGAAGTTGACCGGCACGTAGGCGGGGATCGCCTCGAAGTCGAGGTAGTTGCCCGGCGTGAACGCGAGCTCGCCCGCGGTCGCCTGGGCCGCGACGTCGTTCTCGTCCGGCGGGGCCACGCTCGCGGCAAACCCGCTCCACGCGATGCCACCCGACATCTGCACGGCGAAGTGCACGGGGAAGCTGTCGTCGCCGCCGGCCACCTTGGACAAGCTCGCGGTCGCGCGGTCGTAGCGCCAGATCTGCGTCTTGTTGGGGTTGCCCTCCTTGGGCACGGCGATGTAGATCTCGGCCTTCTCGTGGATCTTGGCGTAGATCGCGAGGTAGTTCAGGATCATGTCGTCGAGCTGCGGCGTGCACTCGTTGAGGTGCAGGAACAACTGCTCGATGAGGTCCAAGCCCATCTTCTTCCGGGCCACGTCCCGCACGAAGTACCGCTTGCCTTCGAGCTTGGTGACCTCGAGCCGCTCGCTCAGGCCGTGCCCGCTGTCGGCGCGCTTGAGGTAGATGTCGGTTCGCCCGAGGAAGATGTCGAGTTCGCCCTGCTCGTCCGGCTCGACCGCGAGGCCGTTGAGGTAGATCTCGTACTTGGTCTTGAAGTCGTCGGGGTTGAAGTCGATCCCGTCCTGCTCGAAGTTGATCTTCAGGGTCGGGAACGCGCCCTGCTGCATCATCGTCAGGTACTGGCTGATGCTCGCGTTGAGGTCCTGGTCGGTGAGCTTCGACATCAGCGACGGGTCCTGGAACGCGAGCATCGCGGCCAGGTAGTAGTAGTAGTTGACCGCCTGGAACCCCACCTGCTCGTAGAACGGCGGGATGACCTCGTTCTGGTTCTCCGCCGCGCGGCCGATCTGCGCGTAGAGCAGGAACAACGGCTCCCGCAGCTCCACGCGGTCCACGAACCACAAGAGCTCCACCATCGCGGCCAGCTCCTGCGCCTTGAGGCCCCAGTCCGACGGCGACCACTGGTTGTACGGGACCCGCGCCACGTCGTCGACCGCGTCCATCACCCGGGCGATGTTCTGCGACGGCACCACCGCCGGCTGCATCGCCGGCACGACCGTGTTGTCCTTGACCTTGCGGCCTTCCTGGTACAGGTCGACGTCGGGGAAGAACTGCGCATCCGGGCGTTGGATGCGCGACTTGACGATGCGCTGCACGTTGGAGTCGGTGTAGTCGGTGTCGGTGCCCTGCCACTTCAGGATGATGACCCGCGCGAGCTTCTCCTTGCGCTTCTGCTCCGCCGCCTTCTCGGCCTCGGTCTGCTTCTTGTCTTCGCCGCCCGGCAGCTCGGGAGCCTTGAGCTCGGGGTCCTTGGCCACGGCGGCGTCGGTGCGCCCCACCACGGCCGCGTCGGGGCTTTGGGCGTGGGCACGGCCGCCGAGCACGACGGCGGCGAGCCAGAGACAGACCAACCAGCGCATGTGGGAACTCCCGTGCGCGAGTCTATGATGCTTTCGGGCCCCGCGCCGCGACCGTCCCGAGGCGCGCCACGTCCGGCGCGCGGTGCGCGGCCTCCAGGTACCCGCCGCGGGGGCGCGCGGTGCCGTCGGGTCGACGCTCGACGAGCGGCCGGGCCTGAGGCACCGCCCACACGCGGCTAGAATCTCCACTTGCGACGGATCGCGAAGCTGCTGACGCCGCGGTCGCCCGTGTCGAACGACAGGTACAGCCGGTACGGCAACGCGACCTCGATCCGCACGGAGAACGTGTTCTCGTCGGCCTCCGCGGCCCCGTCGAGCTCGGTGGTCAGGAACAGGTTGCGGCCCAGCGCCACGCCGACGCTGCCCGCGCCCGTCGCGTCGATCTCCACCGACTCGATGCGCACCGCTTCGCCCGAGGCCCATCCCGAGTCCTGGACCTCCTTCTGCAACATCTGCGACACCAGCGACAAGGTCTGGTCGAGCGCGTCGTCGGCCGGGTCCTCCGCCGAGTCGGGGCAGGCGCCCAGGAGCAAGGTCTGCAGCACCGCGTCGTCGCCCTGGAGCGCGTCGCCCTCGGCGCTCAGCTCGATGGACGGCGCCCCGGGCACGCCGCCGATCGCCGCGACGATGTCGCCGCAATCGGTGGTGTGGTGGACCGCGCGCAGCTCGAGGATGGGCTGGCGGTAGTCGGCGCCGGTGAACGCCACCACGCCGTTGGCGAGGTCGAACGGCCGGCCCAGAAGGCGCGCTTCGCCGCGTTCGGTCGCGACCTCGCCCGTGAGCCGCAGGTCGCCGGCCTTGTGCGACACCGACACCACGCCGTCGACGTCGGTCTCCACCACGACCGTGCTGAGCGACCGGGCGAGGTCGCCGTACGCCCCCTGCAGCGGCATCGCGGCGCGCAGGCGCATGTGGCGGGCCAGGTCGACGGTGAGCCGCGGGCGGATCGTGAACGGGAACGGGGCGGCTTCGCCCTGCGCCACCGCTTCGGCCTGGGCGCCGGGGCGGAGCACGTGGATGTCGGGGTGCAGCTCGCGCGCGGAGCGGTCGGAGAAGAAGCGCTCGGCGAGGTTCAGGAACGCGCTCTCCACGCGCAGATCGCCGGTGACGTCGACGTTGCGGCCCTTCCCGGCGACGGTCAGGTCGCCGCTGACCTGGGCGCGGCGGTCGGAGGTCGCAGAGAGCCAGGCGCGGTCGAGGTGGACGGTGGCGTCGAGCCGCGTGGGCAACCATCGTTCCAACTGCAGCACCCCCTTGGCCTCGATCTCGCCCCCGCCGCTGTCGAGCCGGAGCGTCCCGGCGCGGGTGCGGGCGAAGACGCGGTCGAGCGCGAGCTGTTGCCCCTGGAAGCGCCCGTTCACCGCGATGTCCTCGAGCCGGACGCCGAGCGGCGCCATCGTGGTGGCGCCGTGGGTCAGGCTCAGGCCGAGGTCGAGCCGCGGCTCCGCGATCGAACCGGTGATCGTCCCGCCGAGCCCGAAGCAGCCGCCGGTGTCGGCCATCCCGGGCACGAACGCTTCGACCGCGGCGAGCGGCACGCCGGCGCCGTCGATCTTCAGCTCCAGGCCGTGGCGCCCCAGGTCGAAGGTCGGGTCGAGCGGTACGGTCCCGGTGACCCCGATCTGGCCGGCGGGGTCGCCCGCGCGCGCCGCGCACGTGGGCAGGGCCGCGGGCGGCGTGTCACCGAAGCGTCCCTCGCGCGCGTCGGGGCGCGTGATCGTCGCGAACCCGAGCTCGGCCTTCACGAGGTAGCCGGTCAAAAACGGCTTGAGCTCGAGCGTCGCCGGGGCGACGCGGAGCTGGCCCACCCGCGCGTCCACGACGTTGACGCCGCCCTGGATGCGGGGGGCGAACGGGGAGCCGTCCACCGCGAACGCGCCCGCGAGCGCACCGTCGACATCGGCCCGGAAGTCGGCGAAGTGGCGGAGCGTCGCGACGGGGAGCTGCTTGAGGATCACGGCGCCGCCGAAGTCGGACACCAACGTGCGGGGCTCGGGCCGGGCGGTGGTGCCGTCGAGCCAACTGCGGAGCCGCGGGACGTCGAGCCGGGCCGCGAACGTCGCGTCGCCGCGCGACACGAAGGCCTGGTTGAGCACGAGCCGGGCCTGAACCACGCCGTCGTGGAGGCCGCCGTCGAGCCAGGCGCGCACCGTGGGCCCGCCGGTGCCGAGCGGGAGGTCGGCGGAGACGTCCAGGTCGGCCGCCGGGGCGTCCACGGTGCCGCCGAGCACCACGGCCGCCGAGGTGCGCACCTCGGGGAGCGCGACACCACCGAGCAGATCGCGCAGCTCGGCCAGGCCCACCGGCGGCAGCTCCACCGCGCCGGAGAGCGGCCCGTCGGGCGTCAGGCGCACCCCGCCGCGGCCGAGCTGTACCGGGAGGCGCACGTCCCACAGGAGCACGGTGTGGGCGGCGTCGCCGGCTTCGCCTTCGACCCGAAGCGAGGTGCCGTCGGCCTCGAGGGTGAGCCACCCTTCCAGGCCCGCGAGGCGCCCGGGGATGCCGACGCCGTGCACCTCGACGTGGCCGTCGACCGTCGGCGCGGCCAGCCGCCCCACCACCCCCACGCGCCCCGACACCCGGCCCGCCCAGCCGGTGGTTTCGGGGCCGAGCACCGCGCCGAGCTCGGCCAGGTCGAGGTCGGTGACGTTCACCAACAGCCGGTCGCTCCCCTCGGTCGACACGCCGCCGTCGACCTGGACGCGGCCGCGGCCCACCCCGAGGTCGAGCGCGGCGTCGGCGACGCCCCCCGGCACCACGCGCGCCCGCTGGGTGCCGCGGCCGCGCAGGTGGGTGTCGGCACCGAGCTCCACGTCGAGCGCGGTCAGCACGACCTCGCGCGTGGCGAGGACCACGCTCCCGTCGAGCTGGGCGACCTGCCGGTCGGGCTCGTGCAGCGCCAGCTCCCAGCGCACCTCGGACCCGAGCTCGGCGTGGAGCGTGCCGAGCGCGGCGCCGCGGCCCTGGTAGTGCAGGTCGCGCAGGAGCAGGTCGGCCACGCCGGTCGCTCGGGCGTCCGCGGGCGCCGCCGCCACCCACGACACGTCGACCGGGCCCTCGACGCGGCGCAGGGTCGCGTCTGCCGCGGCGAGCTCGGTGGCGACGAGGTCGCCGACGGCGCGCACGTGGGCGCCGGCCTCGGGCCAGCCGACCTCGACCCGCCCGGCGAACCCGGCGCTCCCGCCCACGCCGAAGCGGCCGAGGCGCGCGGTGCTCCGTTCGACCGAGAACGTCCCGCGCTGGGCGGGGACGTCGGCTTCGCCCTCGACGCGGGCCGATACCCAGCCGCCGTCGGCCGCGACGTCGCGCAACGACACGACGCCCTCGGCGACCTGGACGGCGCCGGTGACCGCGACGTGCTGGCCGGCCGCCTGGACCTCGACGTCCACGCCGCCGGTCGCTTCGAGCGCGTCGGGCCAGGTCCAGCCGACGCCGGTGGCGTGCACCCGGCCGCGGACGTGCACCGGGGGGGAGCGGCCCGTGAGCCGGTCGACGTCGAGCCCGGGCGTGTCGACCGCCGCCCGCCACGCGCGCGCTTGCGGCACCACGGCTCCGGACACCTCGACCGGCCCGCCGGGCGTCGCCAGGGTGAGGGTGACCTCGGGCGCCGACACCGTGCCGCGCACCGCGCCCGTGGCGTCCACCGGGCCGGCGAGGGGCAGCGCGGCGAGCGCCGGCACCAGCGGCGCCAGCCCCGCGGCGTCGAAGTGTACGTCGTGCAGCGTGAGCGCGAGGCGGTCGGCGTCGAGCGCACCGCCCAGGCTCACCCGGTTCGGGTGCGCGTCGCCCACCTGTGCCCAGGCGGACTCGACGACCGTGCGTTCGGGCGACCACACCCCCACGCTGCGGAGCGCGAGCGGCCCGGCGGCGGTCTGCGCTTCGGCGGCGGGCAGGTTCCACGCGACCTGCTTCCCGCGGGCGTGCACCGCGACGTCGACGCGGAGCGCCTCGAACGCCTGACCCGCGACGTCGGCGCGCCCCTCGACGTGCGCCGCGTCGACCGACACCTCCACCGGCAAGCCGCGCCAGGGGGTCGGCGGCACCGCGGGGTCGGACGGCCACATCCGCGCGAAGACCCCGGGGTCGGGGAGGCGGACGTCGAGCCCCCGGACCTCGAGCCGCCGGACGGGGAGCACCCGCCCGATCAACGACTGCGCCTCGACCTCGGCCTCGGCCTCGGCCACGGTGACGAGCGCGGCGCCGTCGGGGTCGCGGAGCACCACGTCCTGTACGCGCACCTGCCGCCACAGGTCGGTCCGCAGCCGCCCGACCTCGATGGCGCCGGCCTGGGGCTGCAGAAGCGGCAACAGCCGCGCGAGGAGCCAGTCGTTGCCCGCTTCGGTCCGCAGCCACACCCACGCGCCGGCCGCGACGAGCACTCCGGCGGCGAGCGTTGCCGGCGACGACCACAACGCCACGCGCGCGATCGTGCGCAGCGCCCGCCGCCCTCGCCCGGGCGGACTCAGAACGCCTCCCCGATGCCCAGGTTCAACGCCCAGCCGGGCTCGTCCTGGAAGTAGGGGTCGGGCTCGGGCACCCAGGCCACGTCCAGGCGGATGGGGCCGATGGGGCTGCGGTACCGCAGGCCGGTCCCCACCGACCACTGGAGCCCGGCAAAGCTGACGTTGTCGATGGAGTCCCACACGCGCCCGACGTCGACGAAGAGGACCGCGCCGAAGTTCCACGGCAGGTCCTGGCGCACCTCGGCGTTGCCGTAGGCCGACACGACGCCCCCCACCGCCTCGACGGTGACGTCGTCGCCGCCGCAGACCATCTTGCCCTCGTCCCCGAGGCTGATCGTCCCGCTCTCGCTGTAGCAGAGGTGGGGACCCAGCCGCTCCTCGCCCCAGCCCCGCACCGTCGTGCCGCCGCCGAGCTTCAGGGTCTCGTCGACGTCGACCCCTTCGTCGCCGTAAGCCAGCACCACGCCGCCGCCGAGGCGCCCCGCGAAGACCGTCTGCGCTTCGCCGCCGCCGATCCGCACCCCCTTGTAGCCGCGCGCTTCGGCCTCCACGCGAAAGAAGTCGAGGTCGCCGCCGAAGGGGCCGCCCGCTTCGCCCAGGCGCGTGGACACGTAGTAGTTGCGGGTGGGCGCGAGCTTGTCGTCGCGGGCGTCCCACACGAGCCCCTGCTCGAGCATGGACACCAGCGCCTCCTCGCGGATGGTCGCGCTCAGGCGGGTGCGCTCGATGTCCTCGAGGCTCTCGAAGTCGAAGTAGCGGTGGTACTTCAGGCGGTAGCCGGCGGTGAGC
The DNA here is from genome assembly GCA_005776735.1 of Pseudomonadota bacterium. Taxonomy (GTDB): domain Bacteria; phylum Myxococcota_A; class UBA796; order UBA796; family SXON01; genus SXON01. The sequence goes on along the minus strand of SXOM01000339.1, from coordinate 5,582 downwards.
GCGATGCGCCCGTCGGGGCGCCAGGTGAGCGCGGGCGCGGCTTGGGCTTCGAACTCCCGGTACGCGGGCAGCACGTCGAAGTCCAGGTCGCCATCGAGGCGCAGCTCGAGCGTGTCCAGGAAGAAGTCCGGGATGGTGAAGCTCTGGCCGAGCGACGCCACCGGCGAGACGGTGTCGGCGATCTGCTCGCCCACGGGCGTGTCGCGCGTGAACTCGACGGTGGTGGCGACGCCGGCGGAGCCGGTGACCTTCCAGCGGTAGAGGCGGTGGAGCGCGTCGTCGTCCTGGTACTCGGCGCCCGCCGACACCTCCTGGCGGTTGGTCTCGACCTCGAGGGTCAGGCCCGCGCCGACCTGGCGGCTGGGCCGCCGCTCCAGCCGCACCTGGATCGGCACCGCCCGCTCGTCGGGGCTCTTGAGGATCGGCGTGACCTCCACGAGCCGGAAGACGCCGAGCCCGTAGAGCCGTTGGCGCGCGGCGAGCAGCTTGGAGGTGCGGAAGCCGTCGCCGGTGTCGAAGCCGAGGTCGCGGCGCAGACGGTCCACCATCGCGCCCTTCTCGCCGACGATGCGGATCTCGCCGAAGACACACGGGCGCCCCGGCGCCACGGTGTACACGACGTGCGCCGTGTGCAGGTCCGGGCGCACGGTCACCTCGCCGCTGACCTGCGCATAGGCGTAGCCGCGCTCCTGGAGGCGGGCCTGCAACGCGTCGAGCGATTCGGTGTAGGCCTCCAGGTCGAAGACGTCGCCGGCGCCGAGCTCCACGAGCTTCTGGAGGCTCGCCAGCATCGGCCGGTCCAGCTTCCGGTCGATGACCAGCTCCGGGTCGGCGTCCAGGCGTGTGGGCTCGCCGCGGTCGATGTGCGCGACGAGATCGACGCGTGGCGGGTCGCCGGGCCGGCGAACGCGGCGCGGCCGTTGTTCCCACCGCACGAAGCGGGCGTCGAACCAGCCGTGGTGTTGGTACCACACCACGAGCCGCTCGGCGTCGGCCTCCATCGTCGCCGGGTCGACGAACGCGAGGTCGCCGACGTACCCCCCGACCTCCCACGCGCCGGGCAGGTCGATCCACCGGCGCGAGGCGCGCGTGTCGATGGCGTCGCCCAGCAGGCGTTCCCCGTCGCGGGCGAACGGCCCCCACCCGTTGCCTTCGAAGATGACGTCCTCGACCACCGTCTGCCCGAGCGGCACGACGGGCTTGATGCAGCCGGCGGCGAAGCCCGCGGCGAGCAGGAGCGCGGCGGTACGTCGCGGGGGGCAGCTCACGTGCGGCACGGCTATCCGGCCCGGAGGGTTGCCACGGGGCGTGCGCGCGCATATCCGCTTGCCCCCATGCACCCGCGTTGGCCCGTCCTCCTCCTCCTCGCCGGTGCCTGCGGCCGTGAGCCGGCGCCGACGGCGGCCACCGCCGCGACCGTCGCCACCGTCCGCACCGCGGTCGTCGAATCCGCCCCTTGGACGCCGGAGCTCACGCTCGATGGCACCTTGGAGCCCGTCGCCGCCGTGCAGCTCGGGTTCGACGTGCCGGGCCGGATGGAGCGGCTCTTGGTGGCGCGCGGCGCCCGGGTCCAGAAGGGCGACGCCATCGCCACCCTCGACGACGCGATGGCGCGGGCGCAGCTCGCCCAGGCCGAAGCGGCGGTGCAGGGGGCCGAGGCCCAGCTCGCCGCCGGCGAAGCGTCGTGGGCGCGCGCGCAGCAGTTGCGCACCGCCGGTGGGTTGTCCGACCAGCAGTACAAGGACGCCGAGGCGGGCATCCTCGCCGGTCGCGCCGGCGTCGAGCAGGCGCGGGCCGCCCTGGCGCTCGCCCGCACCCACGTCGGCAACCACACGCTGCGCGCCCCCATCGCGGGCACCCTCACCAACGGGCCCGACAACGCCGGCATGATGATCGGCGCCGGCACGCCGCTGTTCTTCCTCGAGGACCTCAGCGCGCTCCAGCTCAAGGGCTCCGTCTCCGAGGCGGACACCTGGGTGCGCGAGGGCATGCCGGTCACGGTGTACTCGGGCGTGCCGGGCAGCGAGCTGAGCGCCGCCGCGGTCGTCGTGCGGGTGATTCCCGCGCTCGATCCGGTCACCCGGCGCCTCCCGGTCGAGGTGCGGCTCGAGGGTGCGCCGGCCGGTTTCCTGGCCCACGGCTACGCCCGCGCGACCATCCGCGCCTCCGATGCGGTCAGCGTGTCGGCGGTGCCGACCGCGGCGGTGGTGGCGCGGCCCGACTTCTGCGTGATCGTCGAGGAGGGCGGGGCCTACACCCGCGTCCCGGTCGAGGTCGTGGGCGAAGCGGGCGAGCGGTCGTTGGTGCGCGGCAACCTCCGCACCGGCGCCACGGTGGTCTTGTACCCGCCGAGCGGGTTGGGCGGCGAAGGATGAGCGCGGACGGCGCGCCCGAGGTCCAGGGAGGCCTGGGCCTCTCCGACGTGGCGATCCGCCGTCCGGTCTTCACCGCCATGTTGTCGTTGGCGATCCTGGTCCTCGGCTTCCTCGGCTACAGCCGCCTCGCGACCGACCTGTACCCGCCGGTCAACTTCCCGATGTTGTTGGTGCAGACGGTCTACCCGGGCGCGTCGCCGACCGACATCGAGCGCGATGTCACCAACCCCCTGGAAGACGCCCTCGGCGGCATCAGCGGCATCCAGAAGATGCAGAGCTTCAGCCGCGACTCGGTGTCGTTGGTGCTCCTGCAGTTCAGCCTCGACGCCGACCTCGACGAAGCGACCAACTCCGTCCGCGACCGTGTCGGCGCCGCGCAGAAGTCGCTGCCCGCCGCCGCCGACGCGCCGCTCATCAAGCAGATCGACATCGGGGCGCTCCCGGTGCTCGTGGTGGCGCTCGCCAGCGACGGCGGGGTCAACGACACCCGCGAGCTGGCCGAGGAGCGCCTCAAGCCGCTCCTGGAGCAGGTCGACGGTGTGGGGTCGGTCAACATCGTGGGCGGCCAGTCGCGCGAGGTCCACGTCGACCTCGACCTGGACAAGCTCGCGGCGCTCGGCATCCCCGCCCGCCAGGTGGCCGAGCGCATCGGCTACGAGAACATCTCCGTCCCCGTCGGGCAGTTCAAGAGCTCGGACTACACCATCTCGGTCCGCGCCGACGGGCAGTTCGAGTCGGTGGCCGACCTCGGTCAGGCGGTCATCCACAACACCCAGGACGGCCGCCTCGTGCGCCTGGCCGAGGTCGCGTCGATCACCGACGGGTTCACGCGGCCCGATCGGTACGTGCGCAACAACCTCCAGGACGCCGTCACCATCGAGATCGTGAAGAAGTCGAGCGCCAACACCGTGCAGGTTTCGGCCGACGTCCAGGCGCGCCTGGCGGAGTCGGTGCCCAAGCTCGGGCACGGGGCCAGCTTCGAGCTCATCGCCGACCAGGCGCTCGAGGTCGAGGCCAACGCCCACGAGGTGTGGATCGCGATCTACTTCGGCGGCGCGATGGCGGTCCTCGTCATCCTGTTCTTCCTGCTCGACTGGCGCGGCACGCTCATCAGCGCCCTGGCGCTGCCGACCTCGATCGTCGGCACCTTCGCGATGATGCAGGCGTTGGGCTTCTCGCTCAACATGATGACCCTGATGGGAATGAGCCTGGCGATCGGCCTGCTCATCGACGACGCGGTCGTCGTGCGCGAGGCGATCACCCGCAGGCTCGAGCTCGGCGAGGACCCCGTCACCGCCGCGTCCAAGGGCACGGCCGAGATCGCCCTCGCCGTCCTGGCCACCACGTTGTCGCTCGTCGCCGTCTTCGTGCCCGTCGCGTTCATGAGCGGCATGGTGGGCCAGTTCTTCAAGCAGTTCGGCCTCACCATCGCGGTGGCCGTGCTCTTGAGCTTGTTCGTGGCGTTCACGCTCGACCCGATGCTCAGCTCCCGGTTCTCGGTCGCCCACCACGGGCGGCGCCGGGGCCTCGCGGGCCTCATCGAGCGGTTCCTCGACGCCAACGACCGGGCCTACCGCGCCATCCTGGCGTTCGTGCTTCGTTTCCGGGCGCTCGTCGGCGTGGCCACGGTCGGCATCCTCGCGCTCACGGGGCTCGTGGCGTCCACCCTGCCGATGGAGTTCGTGCCCAAGCAGGACCGCGGCGAGATCCTCGCCGACCTGCGCCTGCCGGTGGGCACGTCGTTGTCGGTCAGCAACGACCTCGCGCGCGAGCGCGAAGCCGAGCTGCTGAAGATTCCCGGTGTCCGCCGGGTGTACAGCATCGTCGGCCACGAGGACCAGCCCCAGCGCACCCGCTTCCGCGTCGCGCTGGCCGAGAAGTCGGCGCGCGCCATGGACATCGACGCCTACGGCGAGGCCGTGCGCGGCGTGCTCGCCCAGGTACCCAACGGCCGGGCTTCGCTGCAGGAGCCTTCGGTCATCGAGGGCCTGGGCGACTGGCCGCCGTTCATGATCGTCATCCAGGGCCCGGAGGTCGAGGGGGTCGTCGCCGCGGGCAAGCAGGTCGAGGCGCTCTTGGCGGCCATCCCCGGCACGGCCGACGTTCGCCTCACCCAGGAGGACGGGCGGCCCGAGCTGGTGGTCGACATCGACCGCGCGCTCGCAGCCGACCGCGGTGTCCCCACCGGCGTCGTCGGCCTCACCGCCCGGTCGTTGGTCGAGGGCAACGTGGTCGGTTCGTTGCGTGACGGCGGCCCCGAGGCCGACATCCGCGTGCGGGCGGCGCCCCGCTTCGCCGACGACGTGGCCGCCATCCGCGCGCTCCCGCTGCCCTCGCCGCGCGGCAAGGTCACCCTCGGCGACGTGGCCGAGGTGCGCATGGGGGCCGGGGCCAGCGCCATCATGCACCACCAGCGCATGCGCGCGGTCACGGTGTGGTCGCAGATCGCGCCCGGGCACGCGCTCGGCGACGTGCTCACCGCGGTCGACGCGGCGATGGCAAAACACCCGCTCCCCGACGGCTACGCCTGGGAGATCGACGGTCAGGCCAAGGACATGAACGAGACCGCGGCCGCCATGGGCCTGGCGATCGGCGTGGCCTTCATCTTCATCTTCATGGTGCTCGCCTCGCAGTTCGAGAGCCTGGTGCACCCGTTCACCCTGATGATGTCGGTGCCGCTGGCGATGGTCGGCGCGTTCCTCGGCCTCGCGGTCGGCGGCTTCAGCATCTCGATGGGCAGCCAGATCGGCATCATCCTGCTCATGGGCCTGGTCACCAAGAACGCCATCCTGCTCGTCGACGGCGCGCTGGTCCACCTGCGCGAAGGGATGGACCCGGTGGCCGCGATGATGGCGGCCGGCCCGCGTCGACTCCGGCCCATCCTGATGACGAGCTCGGCGATGGCGCTCGGCATGCTCCCCACCGCGCTCGGCAGCGGCGTCGGGAGCGAGTTCCGTGCGCCCATGGCGGTGGCGGTCATCGGCGGCGTCATCTCGTCCACGGTGCTCACGCTCCTGGTCATCCCGGTCGGATTTGTCTGGATGGAGCAGGTCCGCGGCCTGTTTGTCCGCAAGCCCGGCACGCCCGCCGTGACCGCGGCCGCAGAGCTCGAGCTCGACGCCGCCGGCACCGACGACGCGGCGAAGTAGGCCGACGAGGGCCCTGTGGGCGGCGCCGTAGGCCCGGCCGCTCGCCGGGCCGGAGCTC
>SXOM01000338.1 GCA_005776735.1 Pseudomonadota bacterium | reverse complement strand
CGGGGCGTCGGTGTGGGCGGTGGGCGCGGTGTGGCGGCCGACCGGCGCCGGGGGGGCCGCCGACGCGCCCTCCCGCTGACGACCGACCTTGGCCACCGCCGCCGATACCGCGCTGGCCAGGGCGGCCGCGACCGCATCCTTCTCCTGGCGACGTTCACGCCCGGCGTCTGGCCGGCCGGGCGCCACCACCACCTTGGGCGGGGCCTCGTTGCGGGTGCGGGGACGGTCGGTCGTGTCGGACTCGCGCGTGTTGACCGGGACGAGGATGCCACGCTCGAGCATCTCGCCGACCAGGGCCAGGGTGCGCCCGGCCTCGAACGGCGCGCGCACCAGCAGGTCGGGCAACGGCAGGCGCGGGCTGCACAGCGCGACGAGGCGGTGCTGCCGCGGGTCCTTCATCGAGCCGTGGCCGGGCGCCAGGACGAGGCCGGGGGGGCCCCGGAGGCGCGCGGCGACCTGCACCTGGCGCTCGAGCTCGTCGAGGATGGCGCGCGACTCGTGCCCCACCTGGATGTTCTCGACGAAGACCGACTCCATCGCTTCGAACGTGATCGGCGCGGGGGCCTGCAGGAACTGGAAGAGGTTTTCGCGGAAGCGCTCCGCCATCAGGTCCTGGAGGAGCTCTTCCGGCACGATCTCGAACAACTCTTCGGTGATCGTGCGCCCTTCGGCGCGCGCGCGGCGGAGGGCGGCGAGCCGGGCCGGGTCGACCGCGCCGGTGTTCTGCAGGATGAGCAGCAGGCGCTCACGATCGTCGGACGCGTGCGCGGCGAGGATCTCGCCGAGCATGATGTACACCGCGAACGCGACGCCACCGGGCTGGCGGGCGTGCAGACACCCCGTCGACCCCGCGTCGAGGTGCGAGAGCAGCAGTTGCTTGGAAGCGGCGATGGAGGGGTTCGGACTGGGCGCCAACGGAGCCTTGACTCGGCGTGCTGAGCGTATCGGAGGGCGGGCGACCCGGTCAAGGCCCCGCGCCACAATGACGCTCCCCGCCACCGCTCCGATCGCCGCCAGGCTCAGGACGCAGCGAGGAGCGGCGACACCGAAACCCCCAGCTCAGCCTCGAGGCGATCGCGCGCGCGGCTGAGCCGGCTCATCACGGTCCCCATCTTGATGTCGAGGCGCGCGGCGATCTCGTTGTAGCTGAGGTCCTCGTAGTAGCGGAGCATCAAGATCGCCCGGTGATCCTCGGTGAGGCGGGCGACCAGCTCCACCATCTCCTGATGCCGTTCGGAGGTGAAGACCGCCTCGACCGGGTCGGCCGTGTAGCTATGGTCGGGGCGGCTCGCCGCGAGGATCGCGCCGCGCCGACGCCGGTCACGGACCAGGTTGAAGCACAGGTTCCTCGTCACTCGGTACAACCACGCCTGGGTCTTGAAGTCTTCGTCGAACAGGCGCGGCTCTCGCATCGCCTTGATGAAGACCTCCTGCACCACGTCGCCGGCCTCGGCCGCGTCCTTCAGGATCCCGTACGCGTGGTACTCGAGCCGCTCGCGGTAGCGCGCGAAGAGCAGTTGGCGCGCGCGGGCGAGATCGATCCGCGCGAGGTGCTTGAGCTGGGATTCGGGGGACACGGTGGCGGTGCAGTCCATCTCGGGGCTCCTGCAGGCGGTTGGCGGGGCCTGCATTGGAGGTACGCACGGCACCCTCGCGCACTTTCGGTGGGAGACGATCCTTGACGGAACGCGAAGGGAGTCGCATTCTTGTGAGCAGCAGGTCGTGGGAGCAGCAGTGGACGAGCGCAGCAAAGAGCCGGATGTCGACATCCGGGGCCTCATCGAGTCGATCGTGAAGGCCCTGGTCGATCACCCCGAGCAGGTGCAGGTCACCCAGGTCGAAGGCACACATTCGGTGGTGCTCGAGCTGGCGGTCGCGCCCGACGACGTCGGGAAGGTCATCGGAAAGAAGGGCATCCATGCCGACGCGATCCGTCGCCTGGTGCACGCGATCGGCGGGAAGACGAAGAAGCGGTACGTCCTGGAGATTCTCGAACACTGAGGCGGGCGCGGCGCGACCGGCCGAACGGCGGCCGGGTCCGGCCCGCGCCCGACGCCGCCGTGCGACGTCGACCCGGCGGTGCGAGGCGCCCCGGGGCACCCGCGGTGAGCGGACGGGATCCGCGCCTCGCCCCCACGCGCCGTGCGTCCGGGACTACGGGAGCTTGACGCCGCGCTCCTGCGCAACCTGCCGGGCGCGTTCGTAGCCCGCGTCGACGTGTCGCCAGACCCCCATGGCGGGATCGCCGGTGAGGACCCGCTCCAGCCGCCGCGCGGCCGCTTCGGTGCCGTCGGCGACGATGACCTGGCCGGCGTGCAGGGAGTAGCCCATCCCGACGCCGCCGCCGTGGTGGAAGCTGACCCAGGACGCGCCGTTGACCGCGTTGAGCATGGCGTTGAGGATGGGCCAGTCGGCGACCGCGTCGGTGCCGTCGAGCATGCCCGCGGTCTCGCGGTTGGGCGACGCGACGCTGCCGCAGTCGAGGTGGTCGCGGCCGATGACCAGGGGCGCCTGGACCGCGCCGGTGCGCACCAGCTCGTTGAAGGCGAGCCCCGCGCGGGCGCGCTCGCCGTAGCCGAGCCAGCAGATGCGGGCCGGGAGCCCCTGGAACTGGATGCGCGCCTGCGCCATCTCGATCCACCGGCGCAGGCCGACGTCGTCGGGGAAAAGCTCGAGGACCGCCTGGTCGGTGCGGCGGATGTCCTAAATCGCCAACTGGTCTGGCGGAATCTTGCACGGCACTCACGAACTTCCAATGGCGGACCCCGGTGGCGTCGAAGTCGTGTATGACACGATCTCACGCAAAGAGTCATTAGAGGTCTCCGTTCGTGTACT
>SXOM01000048.1 GCA_005776735.1 Pseudomonadota bacterium | reverse complement strand
TCCCGTTCGGTGAAGGTGCGGGAGTACGGCACCGACGCCCGCACCGACAGCGAAGACCCGTGGGCCGTGTTCGACATCGCGCTGGAGCGCGAACTGCTGCAGGACCGCATCGACGCCGACCGCGCGATCGACCCGCTCGACTGGCCGGAAGGTTCCGTCGACACCGGGCATTTCGATCTGCGCATCCACGACTACGAACCCGACGTGGGCTCGATGTTCCACTGGTACACCCTCACGTGCGCCTTCTCGTCCGAGGAAAAATGAAGCCCTGGCTCTACGCGCTCACCGCGCTCTTCGCCTGCGACACCCCGATCGACACCGCCGACAGCGACACCTCCGGCGCGATCGACGACACCGCCGACACCGCCGAAGCGTGCGAAGTCCACCTCATCGGCGTCACGCCGACCGACGGCGCCCTCGGCGTGTACTACCGCGACCCGGTGTACCTGAGCTTCGACGGCGACGCCGCGACGGCGGTGTTCGAAGTGCGCGACCCGCAGGGCGTGGCCGCGACGCTCGCGGCGGAGTGGGGGCCGGGCAACACCCTGGTCACGTTGTCCGGCGTGCTCACGCCATCCACCGAGTACACCGTGCACGTCGAGCTGTGCGGGGTCCAGACCGACACCCACTTCACGACCTCGGCGCTCGGCACTCCGCTCACGATCTCGCCCGACGCGCTCATCGGTCGCACGTTCAGCTTCGCGCTGCGCGACGCCGAGATCACCGAGCCGCCCGCGCTCGAGATCCTCGGCGACGCGTCGTTGACCACCCCGCTCGGGTTCATGGTCCAGGACGCCGACGACACCGTGCTGGAGCTGCTCGGCGGCGTGCTGGAGTACACCGAGACCGACCTGGTCCAGATGACCAACGCCGAGACGTGGGACTTCCCGTCCGCCGACTTCACCGAGTCTCCGTACTTCCACACCGCGATCGACGAGCTCACCATCGTCTACCGCACCGAGACCATCCCCAAGACCGACATCCGCCTCTACGCCTTCGAGTTCGACGGCCTCTTCTCGCCGGACGGCACCGCGATCGAGAACGGCCGCGTCGAGGCGCTGGTCGACACGCGCACGCTCGGACCGCTCCTGAACCTCCCCGACGCGGTCGACTCGGTGTGTGTGTACGCCGAGCCGTTCGCCATCGAGTGCATCCCCTGCCCGGACGCCGAGCCCTACTGCATCTTCATGATCGGCGAGGACATCACCGCGCCGTGGGTAGAAGGCCTGGAGCTGACGCCGTTCACCGGCGCCGAGTGAGCTCGTCGCCCGAAAAACACGCCGCGTAGAGGGCGAGCGTGAACGGCGTGAACGCACCGACCTCCATCGTGAGCTCGATGCCGAGGTGCAGGAGCACGCCGAACGCCAGGTACGGCGCCCGCACGTCGAACCGGTTGAACTGCGCCCGCAGCCACCCCGGGCGGCACCGCGTGGCGCGGAACCACGCGGCCGCGACGAGCACGACCGCAGCGTGCTCCCAGGCCCACGTGAGCGACGTCATCGCCTGCGTGAGCGGGTAGTACGGGGCCACCCAGCGCATGTCGCGGAGCTGCCAGGTGGGCTGCTGCAGGATGTACCAGAGCGCGTCGGCCGGGCCGCCGAGCACCCAGCCCGCCGACACCTTCTGCCACGCGGTGGTGCTGTACATCAGGACCAACTGCCACACCATGAGCCAGCGGGGCCACACGGGCGCGTCGGCCACCGGGAGGCCGCGCCGGCGGCGACGCCACGCGTCGACCGACCACGCGCCTCCCGAACCGGCGAAGATCAACAGGAAACACACGTTGCCGCCGAGCAGGTCGTAGGAGCCGCCCGCGTTGGCGCCGAGCCCGGTCGTGACCGCCCAGCCGAAGGCCGTCGCCGCCGCCGCGACGGGGGTACCCCACCCCACCGCCAGGGCGATCGCCGCGACGATGGTGAAGCCGACGGCCGGGCCGACCGTGTCCGCGGTGGGGCCCCCGACGAGGTCGAACAGCCCGCCGTCGATGGGGACGAGGCCGCCCGCTTCGGGCGGGAGCCAGATCCACCGCCACGTCCCGGTCAGCGCCAACCGGAGGTGGTGGGCGGCGATCGCGACGCCGTAGACGATGCGCACCACGGCCACGGCCGTGGCGGGTTCGCGGCGAGCCACGGCCGCGACCAGCGCCCCCCACCGGCCGGTCACGGCGCGGCCGGACGGGCCGCCCGCCGCGGGAACACCCACGTCGCCTCCGGTTCGACGCCGGCGAGCACCTGCGCGGCCGATGGCGACTGCACCTGGGCGAAGCGACACTGCAGCTCGTCCAGCTCCGGCCGTTCGGCGAACAGGTCGCGGCCGAACCCGGCACACGCGCTCGCCCACCGCCGCTTGAACTGCGGCCACCCCCACGCGAAGACCGACGCCCGCACACGCTCGGTGGCGAACCGCTCGCCGCGCCAGGTGGCCTGCGGGTTCCCCTCCTCGAAGATCGTCTCCCAATCGCGCCCGAGCCCGCGCGCCCGGAGCTGCAACCGGGTCGGGAAACGGTGCGGCGCCACGAACATCTGCCAGCCCTGGCGGGTGTGGGTCCACCCCGCGTACGCGCGAAACGGCACGTTCGCCGCCCGACGCACCGCTTCGAAGCCGACCGCGACGTCGTAGATCCCGTCCTGGAGCGCCGCGCTCTCGGTGCCCAGCCGCGCGGCCCACAGCGCGAACTCCGCCTGGACCGTGGGTTGCGACCACGCCGCCCGGTTGAGCCCGGCCCCGGGGGTGGGCACCGCCCCCATCGCCATCGCCACGGCGTGCCACACGAAGAACAGGGCGACGAGGTGGCGCTTCACGCGGACGCCTAACCGGACGGCCGGTGGGCGAGCCGGCAGGCCCGTCCCGAAGCGAGCCGAGGCTGGGCCGGCTCGCGGCGCTCCGCAACCGGTTATCCCCGGCCGCGCATGGGCTGGGTGCTCAACGTCGTCGTCGCCGCCGTGATGCTGGCGGTTGCGGGCGGGCTGATCGCGAGCCTCGTCACGCTGCGCACCCTCCGGCTCGCCCGGACCACGGTGCAGGCGGTCGGGAAGCGCATCCCCGTGCGGCGCAAGCTGCCGGCCCTCGCCGCGCCGGCCGCGCCGCTCGACGCCGACCTCAACGCGTACCCCGAGCGGCTCGCCGCGCTCGAAGCCCGGCTCGACGAGCGCCACGGCGCGGTCCAGGACCAGCTCCGCGTCCTCACCGAACGCCGGCTCGAGCTCGGCGCCAAGCCCGACCGCGCCGACCTCGTGGAGCACTACGAAGCGGACATCGCCCACCTCGACCGGCGCGCGGCCACGATGCGTCGGGTCATCACGCTGGTGTGGCGCACGCGCGCGATCCTCCGGGTGCGGGTGTTCCTCGCGGTCACCGGGCGGCGCCGCCCGCAGCTCGGCGCGTTGCCGGAGAGCCAGCCCGGCGCCCGCCTCACGCGCGAGCAGCTCGACGCGGCGAGGTCGCGCTTCGGCGAGGCCGCCACCGCCGTCCACTTCTACGTCGACGAGGTGCGCGACCGCGCCGCCCGGATCGAGGCGGTCGTGCCCGACCCCCCGTCCGCGGCCGAGGTCGACGCCGGCGTCCTGGCCACCGTGGCCGACGAGGTGCGCCGCACGCGCCTCGCGCACGACGAGCTCGCCGCCCGCATGGACCGCCTCGCCGACAACCTCACCTGGCTCGGCGACCACGCCGGCACCTTGTCCGTGGTCGACGACGACGTGCAGGCACCGCAGGCCGGCCCCCACGGCGAGAGCGCCGCGCACCTGCTCGGCGAGGTCGACGCCGCCATCCAGAGCCTCAACGCGCTCGCCGGCGCGGTCGACCACCAGCTCGCGGGCGGCGCGCTGGACCGCCTGGACGACGACGTCGGCCGGCTCGAGACGGCCGGGCTCGAAGAGCAGGCGGCGGCCGAGGCCGAGATCGAGGTGGCCCGCATCGTGGAGGGGTTTTCGAGATGATCCCGGAGCTGTGGGCGCTGCCCCGTGGCGAGGCCGTGTTCGACATGGACGGCACGCTCATCACCAACGACATCGCCGAGGCGTGCCTCCGCGGGCTCGACCGCATCGGCCACCGAAACGTCGTCACCCAGGGGGCGGCGAGCGTGTTCGACGCCTACCGCGACATCGCCGACTACCAGGAGCAGTGCCGCTACGCGGCCCTGGCGCTCGGGGGGCTCACCGTGGGCGCGGTGGAGCAGCTCGTCGACCACGCCTTCGCGCACGGCGAGTGTGCGCCGGTGGCGGCCGTCGTCGAGCTCGCGCACGCCGTCGCCACGCAGCACCGCGTGTGGTTGCTGACGGGGAGCCCCGAGGTGCTCGGCGTGGCGGTGGGCAAACGCCTCGGCATCCGCAACGTCCGCGGCATCCGGCTCCGCACCGACGGCGATCGCCTGCTGCCCGAGCGGGTCGGGCTCACCACCTGCGACGAGGGCAAGATCCGCGCGTGCTGGGAGATGACCGGCCGCATACCGGTCTTTGCCATCGGGGACAGCACGCACGACCTGCCGCTGTTGCGGCACGCCCGGGTGGCACGCACGTGTGGAAAGGTGGCGGGCGTCGAGTTCCCACCGTTTGGGTGATGGCGACGCGGGGCGCACCCGCCCCGGCCCGCTTCGGGACGGTCGCGGCGCCCCGCCCACAGTCCGCCGGTTCGTCGGCGGGCGGTTCCGGCCGTTTCTTGTTAGCCGCGGGGCTCCCGCAAGAGGCTGGTCATGAACCGCGTGGAAGTCGCCATCAACGAAGGTCGCTGCGTGCTGGTCTTCGGCAGTCGTGTGCTCGCCGACGCCGAGACGCTCGGTGAGCTGCGGCGGCGCGGCGCGATCCCCGCGGTGGTTCTCGGCGGCGACGCGCCGTCTCCGGCCTCCAAGCTCGATGCCGACGCGCTCGCCCCCGCGCTTTCGCGCGACGGTGGCCTGTTGTGCCTGGTCGAGCCCGAAGGCATCGACAGCGTCGGGCTGAGCCAGCTCGCCGCGGCGGTCAAGGCCTCCGGCAAGAAGCCGGGCCTCGTCGCGGTGGCCCGCGCGTTCAACCCGTTCGCGCTCCCCGACGTGCTCAAGCTCCTGAAGTGGGAACACCAGAAGTCCAAGGCGCGCGACTTCTTGTTCACGCTCCCGGTGCCGGCGGCGCCGGTGGCGGCGGCCGCCGCCCCGGTGGCCGAGCCCAAGAAGAAGAGCGGCGCCCCGCGCATCGCGTTCGTGGGCCGCGAAACCGAGCTCGCGTGGCTCGCCGAGCGCACCGAGGGGCCGGTCGTCGTGGCCGGGCCGCCGGGCGTGGGCAAGCGCTGGCTGGCCGAGAAGGCCCTCGCCGGCTGCGCCAACCGCGCGCGCGACTTCATCGTCGGTTGGGGCTCCGAGGCCGACTCCCTCTACGCGCGCATCGCCGGCCTCGCCGCCGACGCGGGCGACAAGCGCCTGGCCGACGCGCTGTGCAAGCCGGCCGAGCGCCCCGCACCCGCCGCACTCGCCGCCCTCGCGGTCGAAAGCCTCGCCAACGTCGATGCCACCCTGGTGGTCGACCGTCTCGACGCGGTGATGCGTCGCGACGGCACCTTCCACCGCGAAGGCCGCCTGGAGCTGCTCCTCCGTGCGCTGCTCACCGGCAAGTACAAGGCCCGGCTGATCTTCCTCAGCACCGTGCAGCCCCGCTTCTACCGCGAAGGCGAAGGGCTCGACCTCCCGGTCCTCGCGCTCGAGGGCCTCAAGGGGAAGGAGCTCCACGAGATCTTCGACGCGTACCGGGTCGAGGACTTCGCCCGCGACAACTTCGGCGTCATCTCGCAGCGCATCCACGGGCACCCGCTGGCCGCGCGCCTGTTCGCGGTGGCCGTGCGCGATCCGGAGACGCGCGACGAGCTGATGGAGTCGCCGCGGCTCCTGGCGATGGAGTCGGTCACCGATCTCGACCCCGTGCGGCGCCGCGTCGAGAAGCTGGTGCGCGAGCTCAGCGAAGACGAGCGGCACGATCTCGCGCTCTTTGCCCACTTCCGCCTCCCGTTCACCGCCACCGAGGCGGAGATCCTGGGCGTCAAGCGCGATTCGCGCCTGAACCTGCTCGCCAAGGGCCTGCTGGAGATGATCCCCGACGAGTCGCGTGAACGTACCTTCTACGTGCACCGCGTCGTGGCCGACCAGCTTCCCAACCGGGAGACGAGCCTGTTCGACCTGCTCCAGGCCCTCGGCGACCAGTACGTCGCGGCCTCGAAGAAGGAGAAGGGCCAGGCCCAGCTCGCGCTCGCGCAGGAGGGCAACCGCCTGCTCTACGAAGCGCACCGCACGCGCGACCGCGCCCGCATGCCGTACCCCGACCACGACGGCGCGCTCGAGTCGATCCGCGGCATGGTGCGCAGCAAGAAGCCGCGCCACGACCTCGCGGAGCAGCGCATCGCCGAGGTGCTCAAGCTCGACCCCGCCAACACCGAGGTGGGCCTGTTGCGCGTCGAGCTGCTCATCGAGAAGAACACCAAGGGCGCCGAGGTCGGCGCGGCCTTCCGCGAGCTCGCCGAGCGGGCCCCCACGCCCGAGGTCTTCCACCTCGAGTGCAACTTCTGCGAGAAGCGCCAGGGCGGCGGCGGTCGCAACCGCGCGATCGACGCGCTGGAGCGCGGCTGCGTCGCGTTCCCCGAGAACGCGCGCATGAAGCGCCGGCTCGCGGGCCTCTACGAAGACGCCGGCAAGCGCGACCAGGCGGCCGAGGTCCTCAAGGCGGCCATGGCGCTGGAGCCGATGATGCCCGACACCTACGGCCTGTTGGGCGAGGTGTACCTGAGCATGGGCCCCGAGCACTGGGACGCCGCGCGCGACGCGCTGAGCGAAGCGCGCCGCCTCGATCCCGGCAACACGCTGCACATGGCGCGGCTCGCCGCGCTGCTGATCGAGACCGCCAACGGCGAAGCCGAGCGGCTCGACGAAGCGCAGAAGCTGCTCGAAGATGCGGTGCTCGCCGACAAGAAGAACTACGCGGCGCACCTGTTCCTCGGCCGGTTGATCATCAACCGCGGCGGCGACCTCGAGCGCGCCGACTGGCTGCTCAAGAACGCCTCCAAGCTGCACGAACGTGCCGCGGCCCCGCTGGTCGAGCGCGCGCGCATCGCCGCGCGCAAGCAGCTCTGGCCCGAAGCCGAAGCGCAGCTCGAGAAGGCCGGCAAGATCGACCCGGGCGACTACCACAGCTTCTACGCGCGTGGCGAGATGTTCGAGCTCCGCGGCCTGATCTTCAACGCGGTCCCCGAGTTCCAGAAGGCGCTCGAGCGGCCGCTCGGGGCGGCCGCGCGCGCGTTGGTCGACGCGGCGATCGAGCGGTGCACCCAGCTCATCGCGTCGGGCGCCGCGCAGGAGATGGCCAAGGCGGTCGAGAACGCCGAGCTGATCGCGACCCAGGCGGTCGCCCGTCCGCAGCGTGACCCGGGCACCAAGACCAAGCGCCGGCGTGGCAGCCGGGGCAAGGGCAAGGGCGACGGTGCGCCGGGCGAAGCGGCGGCCGAAGGCGACGCCGCCCCTCCCGGTACCGTTCCATCCCGTTATTGCCCTTACCTGGGCTGGACCGATGCGCCGGCTCTAATCGTGGCGGCCCTGCCCGGGCTGCAATCCGATTGGTTCAGGGAGGAGGAATTCTACGCGC
>SXOM01000337.1 GCA_005776735.1 Pseudomonadota bacterium | reverse complement strand
CCGTTCGCCGGCACGAGCAGCCACGTGTGGTAGTCCTCCAGCAGCGGCTTCGTCAGGAGCGACACGGGGTAGGGCGCGCGGCCATGATGGGAACGGAGGAACCGCTTGAACAACTCCAGGTTCTCCGCGTAGCGGTGGACGGTGCGGGCGCCGAGCCGCTTCGCGCGGTCCTCGATGTACTTCTGGCACACGTCGGTCAGGTCAGGGAGGGCCACGGCGTCGCGCGGCTCCCAGCGGAATCCCTGGGCTACCGTGCGCTCCACGTCGCGCTCGATGGCCTTCGCCGTCTGGTGGTCCGGCGCGGTGACGGCGCGCTCGCGCCCGTCGGGGTCGCGCCAGCGTACTTGGTACTTCCCATTGGCTTTCTTGTCGATGAACGCCATCAGCGTCTCCCGCCGGTGAGCTCGCGTGCCAGGAGCTTGAGGTTGGTGTCGGTCGCCGGTGCGGGCGGCGCGCGGTGCTTCCGGACCGGCCGCGTGGCCTGCGGCGAGGCGCCGGTGATGCCGCCGCCACGGAGCGCCGACACCTCGCGCACCCAGGCGTCCACGTCGGCGAGGCGCCAGCGGTAGGTCGGCCTGCCGCGCGCCCCGACGTTGACCCAGGGCGGTTCCACCTCGGTGGGGGTGTCGCGCATCAGGGCGCGAAGGGTGCGGACGCCGATACCGAGGTGGGCGCAGACGCGCTCGGTGGTCGTCCAGGGTGATGCGAGCGGCGTCGAGCCGGGCATGGGGGGGGCCTCGCGTGACCCGCCCCAGGAGCCGCTGCCACGCCACCTCGATACCCTCGCCGACCTGTGACGGAGCCCGTTTGCACACCCTCGTGAGCACCCGCATTCCGGACGAGGTCGTCGGCCTCATCGACCGAGCCCGCGACGGCGTGATCCTCGTCACCCCGTTCCTTCGCCCGTGGGCGGAGCTCGATCGGGCGGTCGCCAGGGCGGTCGCCCGTGGCGTGACCCTCACGTTGGTCACGCGGGGGGTGGGGGGACCGGGCGAGCGCGACCTGGCGCTCTTCGCCGAATTGGAGGCCGAGGTCGTTCGGGTGGAGGGCCTCCACCTCAAGGCCTACATGTCGGAGCACGAGGCCATCGAGACGAGCGCGAACCTGTTGCGCGAGGCCCTCGGTCGGAGCCTGGAATCCGCAAAGCTGTACGATCGAACGGAGGACCCGTTGGAGTGGGCCAGCGTCTTCGAGGTCTACGCCCAGGCGTTGGATGCACGCAAGCGTCAGGGTGAGCTTCCCGCCCGCGAGTGGGTCGCCCGGCTCACACGCGACCTGCGGGCCGACGCCCTCGTCGGCGACGCCCCCGCCCGGGAACGACACCGCTTCTGCATCCTGTGCAACACGACGGCCTCCTGCGATGGTGGCGCCGTCATCTGCTTGCGCTGCCGCGCTGGGCAGATTGCCGAGGACCGCAACCCGTACGAGGTCGTGGGGGTGTACTGTACCCGCTGTGGTGGCCCATGGAGAGGTCACGCCGAGCGCCCCCTCTGTGGCGCCTGCTACGAACAGGCGGTCCGGCGCGCGGGCGAGCGCCCAGTCCGCTGGTACGTGGCCGGGCGCCTCGGCAAGGTCGAAGCTTGGTCGACCGAGCCTGCGCCATCGGGTCAGCCCCGCAGGTTGGGCCACCATGCCATCGGCGCCATTCAGGCACGTGCGGGCGTGCACCTCCCGGGCGCGGCGGTGCTCCGTGTGTCCGCGATCGCCGGCACCACGCGGCTCGAGTTGATCGAGCTCGCCCACGGTTTGGGCGTCGACCTGCTCGCGCGCTTCGGGTGCCTGCTCATCGAGCGCCTCCCGGAGCGTCACCCGCCGCCCTGTGTCGCGCTTCCGTCCCTCCCCACTCGGGACGCTCTCTACGTGGCGCTTGCGTGCGAGCCGGAGGCGAAGATCGAGAGGTGGAAGATCGATCAGCCGCTGGCCGCCTGGAAGATGGCGCTCCCGGCCCCGGACGTCGGGAGCGTGTCTTCGCCACAGTGGATTCTCCGCCTGTTGCTCGCCCCACGCGCGCACCTCCCGGTCGAGCCGTTCCTGGACCCCTCGCGGGCCCTCCTGGGACTACACCTCACGGTCACCGTGCCGAGTGCGGCCCGGCCCGCCGCGTTCGAATCGGTCCGCAGCATCGTCGAGTCCATGGCGGCCTCCCTACACCAGTACGAGGAGCCCGAGGTCCGCAGGTGGTTGGCCGGTGTCGAGCCCGCGTTGCTCGACCGCATCGTCGCTTCCTTGACGCGGCCGGCCCCGCTCGGGCCCGGCACCATCGTACGCAACCGGCTCGGGCACGTCGAGGCGCTCCCTCACCGCCTCGACCGGCTGGCGGCAGCGAGGATCGCCATCGAGGAGGGCGATGCGTGGGCGGTGCAGGGGGTCATCTACTGCATGGAGCCGGTCCCCATCAACTGACCTCACCCCCCTCGGCGGTACCGGTACGGGTAGTTGAAACCCGTCGCGGTCCACTCGAACGCCACGACGCTGTCGGCGGTGATCGCGACGAGCACTTGGGGGTGATGGTCGACCACCAACCACGCGACGCCCGCGTCGGCCTTGGCCTTCCCGAGCCGGAGCACGCGGGGGGGAGGCTCCGGCCACGTCCCGCCGCCGGTGGCGCCGGGGAGCGACAGGGCGATCCACGGTTGGCGCACCTGGTCGGACACCGGGTCGGCCTGGCGCCACCACCAGCCGTCGAGCCCTCCGGACGCGGCTGGAGACGGCCACGGGTCCCGGCGCAGCGGAACGGCGGGCGGGTCTTCGCCCGCGGCCAGCTCGAACGGGTAGCCGCCGCCGTTGTCGCGGGCGCTCCAGCCGTGCGCGGGCACCACGATCGGGTCGCTCACCTCGAGCTCGAGCGCGCCGACCTGGATGCGCTCCGCCGCCACCACGATCCAGCCGTCGACGTCGCTGGTGTCCGACGTGAACTGCGTCACGCCCGCTTCATCGACGCACTCCGACCGCTGCGACACCCCGACCACCGGCGTTCCCGCCTCGTCGACGAGGCGGACGCGACGGGCCGGGCACCCCCGGAGCCCCTCGGGCTCGCGGGCCTCGAGCGCCCAGGCGACCGTGCAGGCCACTTCGTCGCCCGCCCCGCACGCCCTCTGGTACAGGTACGCCGCCGCGTTCTCCTCGGAGGACGTGTACCGCAACGGGCCGGCGGGGGCCCGCACCGTGCGCTCGGCCCACGCACGCACGTACGCGCGACCGAGATCCCCACACGTCCGCGGCTCGGACCGACACCGGTCGCGCAGGGCCTCGATCTCCGCTGGCGTCAGCGCCGGTGGGAGCTCCGCCTCGTCCAGGGCCACGTGGCTGACCTGGCCGTACACCAGCAAGCCCACAAAACCCGCCAGCGCGGCGGCCGCGCCGAGGACGAGCACCACACGTTTGGAGGTCACACCTGGAATCCAGCTCGGCCGTCGACCTATCCCGTTGCCCAGAGGAGCGGGTGATCGGCGATCCGCTCCGACGCCGGCGGTTGCCCCGGCGCGGCGTAACCGCCCACGGCGGGCAGTCGGTCGGGCTCGCGGGTCACCTCACGGCCCGAGTCGCAGCATCCCCTGCGCAGCCTGCCCGTCGCCCGCCCACTGCATGAGCACGGTGTCGGTGCTGAGCGCCTGGAGCGTGACCTTGGCCCCGTCGATGCAGCCGCTCCCGGCCTCCGCGCGCTCGGTGAACTGCACCCAGCCGGCGCCGGTCCGCGGTTCGGTGAGGCGGGTCGTACACCGCGAAGCTTCCCACCGGACCGAGCCGCCCCGCGCGTCGACGTCCAACTCGACGCGGAACTGCACCTGCGAAGGCTTCAGTGCGGAATCGACCACCCGCACCGCCTCCATGAACGCCCCGATGCCCTCGGCGGGACCCTCGGTCAGCGCACCCCGGTCCGCGAACCCCAAGGCGCCGGCCCAACTCCCGTCCGGAGGGCGGCCGGGGCTGGCGTCCACGAAGTCGAAGACGTGGGTGTCTCCGGCCGTGACGAGCGTCAGCTCTGTGGGGGTCGCCGCGAGTGTGATGTCGGGCCAGGGCGAGCAGGGGCCGGCCACGATCCGCTCCACCCAGACGCCGTCCAGGCGCTGAATGACGCTCAGGCAGCCCGCGTCGTTCTCGGAGTACCACATCTCCTTGCCGCCCACCCGTACAGGGCCGAACACATCCACCACACCTCCGTCGGCTGAAAGCATGGACCACCGACCGCGTGGAATCGTGACGGGCCCCGCCGGCGCCGCGAGCTCTTGCGGTTGCGGCGTCGCCGGTCCGGCCAGGTCGACGCTGACAGTCTGGGTCGGTGCTGCCGACGCGACGGCGGCGGTCCCACAACCCTCCACCGGAATTGCCTTTCCGACGATTCGCTCCCACAGGCCAGCGGAGATGACGCAGTAGGACTCACGGCTGATTCGCCGCGCCTCGTACTCCTTGCAGATGTGGAACAAGTACCACTGGTTGTCCACCGCCGTCTGGCTGGGGAGCTGGGTCTCCCAGGACGCGGAACGCTCGCGGTCGATCGAGCCACCACCACCGCCCAGTGAGAGAATGGTCACCTCGACCTCGCCCTTGAGGCGCGTCTCTTCCGAAGTCTGCACGCTGGCCTCGGGACGCACGCACTCCGCGGCACGCGCCAAGCCAGGAAGCAGGAGGGACAATGTGAACAGGAACGCGAGAGGGTGCACCTACACTCCGTGGTGGGGGGGCAGTCTACCACGGCCTCACCGCACGACCGCGAACGTCGCGCTCTCCCCGCCCTCGATCGCGTAGGTCGCCGCGCCGTGGACGCGCACCAACACATCGCCCTGCGCCTCCACCACCTTGGCGTCGTCACCGGCGAACGCACCCTTCCGGGTCACCCACAGGCGCCCGTCGCCCAGGTGGGGCACCACCCGCTCGATCACCGCCTGGTCCGGCGCCCACCCGTACGCGACGTTGGCGCCCACGAGAGCGTTCCGGGTCGTGCCGGCAGGAAACACCCGGTCCAACCATGCATCGCTCGTGGCGCTGTCGATGCCGTGGTGGCCGAGGTGCAGCAGGTCGGCCTCGGGGAGAAGCTCGGTCCCCAGGTAGGCGGCCTCGCAGTCGGGCGTGTCCTTGCCACCCCCGGTCAAGTCGCCCGCAAAGACATAGTCGAAGTCGCCCCAACTCAACGTCCCGAGCAGGCTGCGCGCGTTCTCGTCGTCGCCCACCGAACACATCTGCCCGTCGTGGCTCCTCCCGTCGACGGCGAGCAGGCGGACGACCGCGCCTCCCCCGAGGTCGATCTCGACCGGTCCCGACGCCCACCCCCCCACGCGCACCTCGGGCCAGCCCACCGCCTGCACCTCCGCCACCTCGGCCGCGTTGCTGTCCTCGACCAGGTCCACGTCGCCGCGCCAATACAACGAACCCTGTGGCACGAACGACAGCTCGTCGATCGCGCCGATGTGGTCGGCGTGATGGTGGGTCAGCACCACGTGGTCGGTCGCGTGGCCGAGGTAGCGGTCCACGGCGGCTTCGACCGCCGCCGCGTGGCTGTCGTTGCCGACGTCGATGAGCAGGGAACGCCCGTCCGGCCCGATGACGAGCGCCGCTTCGCCGAGCGCGAGGCTGTCGATGTCGATCTGAACGATCCACAACTCGGCGTCGGGATCGATCGCGCCGGAGTCGTCGCCGGAGTCGTCGCCGGAGTCGTCGCCGGTGTCGCCGCCGGTGTCGTGCCCGGTGTCGCGGTCGGCGGCGGGGTGCCGCGTCGGCGGGTCGGCGACACAGGCGGAGAGGGCGGCGGCGTACAGGAGGAGCGCGGACACCTCGACCCTGTAGCACCCGAACCCGCTCTGGGCGGCGCACCGCGACCGGGCTCGACCTCGACGGGAACCTGTGTGCGCCGCGCGGCGCCGGGCCGGGCCGGCCGCCTTCGGGACGGTCGCGCGGCGCCGCCCTCCGGGGGCGATGATGCGTCGGGAGTCGGCTATGGGATCGGGCGGAGGGACGATGAACCAGGTTGCGACCGAGGCCGTGCTCGTGTGTCAAGAAACCCTCGCCGCCGAGACGGTGGCGTACACCTTCGAGCTCGCCACGCCCATGCCGTTCCAAGCAGGGCAATTCGTGGAGTTGGCCGTGCCCGGAGCCTTGCCGAGGCCCGAGCGGGCCTACTCGATCTGGTCCGGGCCGACCGAACCTTCGCGGCTGACACTGGTGGTGAAGTTGATCCGCGGGGGCGCCGCCGGGGAGTACCTGCGGGCCGCTCGGGTGGGCGACCGGATGCACCTTCGGGGGCCGTTCGGGCACTTCGTGATGCGCGACACGGCGGGTCCGCACAACTTCGTCGCGACCGGGACGGGGCTCGCGCCGTTCCACTCGATGTTGGCCGAAGCGGCGCGGGGAGGGGACCGGCGGCGGTTCCGGGTGTGGTTCGGGGTGCGCGAAGCGGCCGATGACTTCGGTGGGGCGGCGTTGGCGCGGCTGGAGGGGGTGCTGCCGGCGTTGTCGGTCACGCGGTGTCTGTCGCGGCCGGGGTCGGAGTGGGCAGGGTTCCGGGGGCGCGTCACCGAGGCGCTCGTGGCCCAGGCGCCGGCGCTCGAGGGGGAGTGGTACCTGTGCGGGAGCGGCCCGATGGTCGACGAGGTGCGCGCGTGGTTGCGGGGGCGCGGGGTGGCGCCGAACGCCGTGCACGTCGAGAAGTACTGAGGCGCCGGGAGGCGCTAGCCCTCGATCCGGACGCGGGCGGGCGTGCCAGCGGGCTGGAGGCCGACGAAGCGACGTACGGCGACCGTGTCGCGGGTGGGGCCGAGGCCGGGGAGGGCGGGCATGCCGCTGAGCACCGGGCCCCACGTCGCGTCGACCAGCACCGCACAGCGCGGGCCCGGGGGGCAGGCGTGGCGCAGGGAGTCGAGGAGGGCCACGCCCATCGAGGTGTCGTCGAGCTTGAGCTGCAGCGCGGTGGCGGCAGGGTCGGCGAGGTCGGTGCCGAGCCACGCGCGCGTGACCGCGAGGCGGTACGCGTCGTCGAACTCGACCACCACCGGCAGGCGCAGGAGCCGGCGCGCCGAGGCCGCGAGCTGGTCGCGCAGGCGCGGATCGTCGAGGGTGGGGCCGTCGGTGAAGGCGACTTCGGGGAAGGGGGCCATCGGGGTGGACATGGGCGGCTCCGGAGCGGGCCGCGGCGTGGCGCACGCCGCGGCGAACAGGGCGAACGCGCCGATCACTCGGCGCTGTACTCGTACTCGGTGCTCGCCGTGGGGCCGTGGCGCCAGATCCACGGGTGGGCGCCGTTCTCCCGAGAGGTGCCTTCCTTCAGGTGCTTGTCGGTGTCTTCGTCGCTCATCTTCTGGCTGATCATCTGCAGGCCCTTGGCCGACAGCTTCAGGCCGCGCGCGATGACCGCCTTCACGTTTTCGCCGCTGGCGCGCTCGGTGGCGCGGACGTTGAGCTTGGTGCGGTCGGCGGTGAAGGCGAAGTGATCTTCCCAGAGGCACGCGGTGGCCGCGGTGGGCCACGGGTCGGAGACCGCGAGGCTCGAGTCGGCTTCGCTCTTGGTGTCGCCCATGATGACGAAGGCGTGGTCGAGGCCCTCCTTGTCACACTGGCTGATCTGCTCGCCGGGCATCGACGCGCACAGGAAGTCGTAGGCGATCTGCGCGTGCTCGCCGCAGTTGCCGCCCTGGGCGAGCTCGGCCATCGCAGCGGTGAGCGCCTGCGGGTGCTTGGAGGCGAGCTGGCGAACCGTGGGGTCGAGCTCCCAGCACTCCATGTCGCGCATGGTGGCCATGCGGTAGTACGAGTTGAAATTGCTGGACTTGAGCGCGTCGTACTGGTTGCCGGCGCCGAAGCTCAGCACCGACTTGGTGTGGTTGATGGCTTCGCGCGCCTTTTCGATCCGCTTCATCGCGCCGCCGGAGACCTTCTTCTTCTCGGGGTCGCCCCAGCGCATCTGCACGAGCTTGCCGGTGCCCTGGCCGCGGCCGGGCACCTTCTGGCCCACCATCTCGTCGAGCTCCTTGACCGCGCTCTTGCCCTGGACCACGAGGTCGGCCACCTTGTCGGCGTGCTCCTCGAGCGCGTCGCTCGCGGTGCTCGCACCGGCGCGCTGCTGGATCACGTGCGCCGCTTCGTGCGCGGCGGTGTGCAGGTCGGGCGACTTCGCGAACCCGATGCTCTCGCCCGTGGCGTAGGCTTCGGCGCCCACGTCGCCCGCGCCGCTGTCGGCGCCGATCTGGGCGGTGACACCGGTCAGGTCGTGGTGGCCGAAGGCCTTCTGGATGCGCTCGCGGAACGGGAGCTCGCTGCCGCCGCCCCCGCGACCCGCCAGCTTCTCGATCGCCGCGGCGTTGCCGGCCCCGACCGGACCCGCCCGGTCGGGCTTCTGGCTGACGTCGGAGTCGGCGAGGGTCGTGGGCTTCGGACGCGTGGCACGAGATTGCACGGGGACCTCCGGGCGGACGGACAGAGGGTTTGCATACCACGCCTGCGCGGCCGCGGGGGCCCGTCACCGCGTGCGGGGGCCACTTTTCTCGTCAGGCCGTCGCGGCCGCCAGGCTCACGTCGGTCGGCGCGACCATCCCGAGCGTGACGGGCCCCACCCGCACCAGCGCGAGCTTGTTGTGGTCGCCGACCAGCACGAGCTGCCGGAGCGTGCCGAGCTCGATCACGCCCGCGCTGTCGAAGGCGGGGACCATCGCCGCCTGGGCCATGGCGGCGAGCGCCTCGAAGTCGGTCGCCAACCCGGAGGCGGCCACCAAGAGGCCCTCGTAGCTGGCGAACGCGGCGGTCACGCCGTCGCGGCGGGAGATCTCGTCGACGAGCGCCCCGATCTCGTCGAGGAACTCGCGGCGGCGTGCCACGACCACGCGCGAGTCGTCGTCGCCGTAACGGTCGAGCATCTCGTGGATGCGGTGTCCGAGCCAGTGCATGGTCAGGCCTGGAACAGGACGTCGAGCTCGGGCGTGGTCTCCTTCAGCTCGAAGCGCACCGCGCCGAGCATTGCGGAGCCGTCGGCCACGAGCACGAGCACGAAGCTGCGGGAGAGCGGGGCGAGCAGGATGAGCCCGTCCTTGTTTTCGGTGAGCACGAGCTTGGTGCCGCCCTGGCTCACCTGGCGCGCCGCCTGTGCGGCCGCCGAGAACATGACCTGGGTGGCCGCGCCGAGCGCGTCGGCGTCCATCTCGAAGTCTCGCCGGATGTGGGTGACGAACCCGTCCGCGTCGACGATGGCGGCCGTCGTGACGCCGCGAAGCGAGACGAGGCTGGCGAGGAGCGCGTCCACGCGCTGATTACGTTCGACCTTGCTGAGCGACATGGAGACTCCGTTTCAGGGGGTGAGGCAGTGGACCTCGGCGCGGCGGTTCTGCCGGCGACCGTCCGGGGTGTCGTTGGCGGCGACGGGGGCGGTGGCGGCCGCGCTGCGTACCTCGTCGCCCAGTCGGGCGGCATCGGACCCGAAGAGGCGACGCGTCGCGATCGCGCGGCCGAGTCCGATGAGCTCGTTGTCGGTGCCGCTGCCGGACCCGTCGGTGTGGCCGATGATCTGGAGCCGCGCGCACGACGTGACCCACGAGGGCGGCGCCGAGGCCACCGGCTCGACGCTCCCGTGGGGGAAGTAGACGGTCCAGGTGCGCTCCGGCGCGGCGGCCGTGGGGGCTACCGGTGGCGCCGTCGGGACCGGGGGCGCCGTGGCGCCGACGGGGGCGGCGGGCGCGGGGGCGGGCTCGGCGACGACGGG
>SXOM01000047.1 GCA_005776735.1 Pseudomonadota bacterium | reverse complement strand
GCGGCACCTTCGACATCTCGATCCTCCGCATCGACGACGACTTCTTCGAGGTCGTCGCCACCGCCGGCGACACCTTCCTCGGCGGGGACGACTTCGACTACGCTGCCGCCGACGAGTTCATGAAGCTCTTCTGTGCCCAGACCGGGCTCGAGATCGGCGACAACCGCACCGTCCGGATGAAGCTGCGCGAGGCGGCCGAGCGGGCGAAGGTGGCGTTGTCCGCCGGTGAAGAGGTCGAGGTGCACGTGCCCGCGCTCTACCGCACGCCGGAGGGCAAGGAGTACGAGTTCAGCGCGCGTGTGGACCGCTTCACCTACGCCCAGTGGGTCATGCCCCTGGTCCAGCGTACGCTCGAGGTGTGCGAAGACGCGTTGAAGGCGGCGAACATGTCGCCGCGCCAGATCGACCATGCGCTCCTGGTCGGCGGCATGACGCGGTACCCGCTCATCCGCGACCTGGTGGGCGAGTTCTTCGGCAAGCCGGCCAACGCGAGCGTGAACCCCGACGAGGTCGTTGCCATCGGTGCGGCCATCCAGGCGTGGAACCTCACCGATCAGTCGGTCGAGGCGGGCTCGGTGTTGCTCGACGTCACCCCGCAGTCGCTCGGCGTGCGCACCGTCGGCGGGTTCTGCGAGGTGTTGATCCCGCGCAACACCGCCATCCCGACCGAGTCGGCCAAGACCTTCCACACCGCGTTCGAGGACCAGACCGAGGTGCGCATCTCGGTGTTCCAGGGCGAGAGCCGGATGGCCGACGACAACGAGCTCCTCGGCGAGTTCGTGCTCGAAGGGCTGCCGCCACGCCCGCGCGGTCAGGTCAAGGTGCGTGTCAGCTTCGAGATCGACAACGACGGCATCGTGCACGTCCGCGCGGTCGACAACGCCACGGGCCAGGAGCGCTCGATCCGCATCGAGGCCCGCTCGGGCCTCACCCGGGAGGAGGTCAGCTCCGCCCGCTTCGACGACATCGAGTTCTGAGGTACGATCGCCCGATGGACCCGCGCCTGCGCCTGAAGTTCGAGATCGAGACGATGAACGAGCTGCTCCGCGAGCTGGACTACTACCAGCTCCTCGGGCTCAAGCTCGGCTGCCCGCAGCCGGACATCGACGCGGCGTTTCGCGCCGAGGGGCGCCGGTTGCACCCGGACCGCGTCGCGGCGGGCGGCACGCCCGAGTTCCGCACCGCGGCGAACAACGTGTTCAAGGCGGTGAACGACGCGTACCGGGTGCTGCGCGACCCCGACGCCCGCACGGCGTACGACAACGAACTGCGGGCCGGCAAGCTGCGGATGGACCAGGAGGCGCGCAAGGCGGCAGAAGCCGAAGCCGCCGCCCGCAACGACCCCACCAAGGCCGCGCGCACCGAGAAGGGGGGGAAGTTCTGGAAGCTCGGGCTCCAGAACCTCGCGGAGAAGGACTACAACGGCGCGAGCATGAACATCCAGTTCGCGCTGTCCTTCGAGCCGGACAACGAGGTCTTCAAGGAGCACCTCGCCAAGGCCAAGGCCGGGAAGGAGGAGGTCAAGAAGGAGAAGGCCACCTCCAACGCATACAAGATTCGCATCTGACGCCGTGCTGCTCCTCGCGCCCGCGCCGGTCGGCGACGTCCTCGACCGGCTCACCATCCTCGCGCACAAGCGCACGCGTGTCGGTGGCGCCGCGGCGGTCAACGTCGGGCGCGAACACGAAGAACTTCGCCGGGCCTGGGTGGCGGCCGGCCTCGGCGAACCGGAGGCTGCGCCCGAGTACCCGGAGCTCGACGCGGTGAACCGCACCCTGTGGGACGTCGAGGACCGCCTCCGCGCCGCGGAAGCCGCGGGTCGGTTCGACGCGGCGTTCGTCGTCGATGCCCGCGCGGTGTACCGTACCAACGATCGGCGCGCGGCGATCAAGCGCGCGGTCAACCTCCGCCTCGGCAGCGCCCTGGTCGAAGAGAAGGCGCACCCGGGCTACGGGGGCACCGATGGCTGAGCTCACGCACATCGGCCCGACCGGCGACGCCCGCATGGTCGAGGTGGGGGAGAAGGCGGTCACCCGGCGCGAGGCCGTCGCGGAGGGGTTCGTCCGCATGGGTGAAGCGGCCCTGTGCGCGGTGGTCGAGCGCCGCGCCAAGAAGGGCGACGTGCTCACGATCGCCCAGGTCGCGGGCATCCAGGCGGCCAAGCGGACCGGGGAGCTCATCCCGCTCTGCCATCCCCTCCCGCTCGACGGGGTCGACGTCGTGCTCCTCCCGGTCGAGGGCGGCGTCCGCATCGAGGCGAGCGCACGCTGCACGGCGCGTACGGGCGTCGAGATGGAGTCGCTCACGGCGGTGAGCGTGGCTGCGCTCACGGTGATCGACATGCTCAAGGCCATCGACAAGACGATGCGGATCGACGGTGTACGCCTGTTGCGGAAGTCGGGCGGGCGCTCCGGCGAGTGGGTGGCGCCGTGATTTTCCTGTGGCTGGCTGCGTGCGCGAGCCCCGCGGGGGAGGACACCGCCGGCGCCGAGGTCGTGACGTGTGATGCGTGCGGCGGGGACTGCGTGCGCACCACCACGCCGAACCTCACGCGCCATCACGTCGAAGGCGACGTGGTCTACGCCGACGAGCCGCCGAGCTCCGGGGACCACAACCCGTGCTGGGCGAGCTGGGGCGCGCACACCGAGCAGGTGGCCGCGGAGAACTGGGTCCACAACCTCGAACACGGCGCGGTGGTCTTCCTGTACGCGTGTCCCGAGGGCTGCGAGGCCGATCTCGCGGCGCTCACCGGGTACGTCGAGACGTTGCCGACCGGCCGGTGGGTGCTGAGCCCGTACGCCGCAGCGCCGGCGGCCTACACGGTCGTGGCGTGGGAAGAGAAGCTCGAGCTGGGCTGCCTGGACCTCGACGCCATCGGGGCGTTCTACGACGCCCACGTCGGCCATGGCCCCGAGGACACGCTGGCCGACCCTTCCGCAGAGTGCATGTAGATGGGAACGATGCAGGACGCGCTCCGCGGGGCGCTCGCCCCCGCGGCCACCGACGCGGCGCCGGTGGCGCCCACCGTGCCGGCAACGGCCGGACTCCAGGCGCGCGACGCGGGCCCGCCGGTGGGGGTGGCGGCCTTGCCGCGGCCGGAGGGCGGCGAGTGGGAGGAGCGGCTGCGCGCCGCCGGGGTGCGCATGGATCGCGACGCGCCGGTGGCCGCCTGGGTGCAACGCACCGCCGGCGCGGTGAAGACCCTGGAGGCGGCGGGTCGGCGCCACGATGCGCGGGCCCTTGCGCAGGCGCGGGACGAGTTCGTGCGGCGCCGGGAAAAACGTGCGTGGGAGGCCGTGAAGGAACGATTCGAGGCGCTGACGCTTCCGGAGAAGACCTACCGGGCCCTCAAGCAGGAGGGCGCAGACGTCGAGAAGGTCCTCGCGCGCCTGTACACCCGCCGCGCCGAAGAGTGGCGCGGCCTGGCCGGCAACAAGGTGCGCGACATCCTCCTCGATCGGGCGGCGCGGATCGTGTAGACTGTCGTTGGGTCGGAGCGGTCATGCGCACACGTCGGGGTGTCACTCTCGTCGAAATCGCCATCGTCATCGCCGTGATCGGCGTCCTGGCGGCGATCGGGGCGGGCATGTTGCAGCAGACCATTCCGGCGTGGCGCACGCGGCGCGCGGCGCTCGACTTCGCCGCGTCGGTCAACCAGGCGCGGGCCATGGCCATCGCCGACAACGTGCAGTACCGCATCGCCCTGGTCACGACCGACGGCGACCCGACCACCGGCGAGGACAACTACGGCGAGTACTGGGTGCAGAAGGGCGACGACGCCACGATGTCCACCGCGTGGGACACGCTCCCGGTCGAGATGACCGGCACCGACGCCATCAACGGCGAGGGGTACGTCAACATCGCTCGCGGCGAGCAGGACGCGCTCGCGTGGGTGAGCCTCGAGACACCGGACAACGCGATCTCCGGCGTGGGCACGTGGTCCGACAGCCTGGTGTTCAACCCCCGTGGTCAGCTCGACAACCCCGCCGCCGACTTCGCGTGCGACATCAACGGCGACGGCAGCGGGGACGGGTACCTGTGCGTCACCTTCGTGAACAAGAAGGCGGCCACCACCGGCGGCGACGACCGCTGGACGGTGGTCATCTCCCGGGCGGGCATGGCGCGCCTGCAGCACAACGACGACGGCGTGGGCTACTCGTCGGGTTCGTCCATCACGTCCACGCCCGGTAGCTCCTCGTCGGGCTATGCCGGTGGCGGCGGGTCCGGCAGCTCGGACACCGGCAGCTACATTCCGACGTAGGAGCAGACGAATGGACACGGTGGGGGAGAGCGGGCCGACGGTCCCGGCCGATCAGGCGTTCGACATCGGCCGCGGCCTCACCAACGGGATCAACGCCGTGCGGCGCAACTTCTGGGTCTTCCTCGTGGGCGGCCTGGTGAAGGCGTGCACCGAAGGTGGCGGCGGCGGGGGCGGCAATGGGCTCGACGACGGCGACATCGACACGATCGAGCGCCTGATCGACGAGGCCGATCGTGGCGCGCAGAACGGGCTGGTGCCCGGCCTGCCGTGGGTGGGAGAGGGGCTGCCCGACCTCGACCCGGGCATGCTGCTCGGTCTCGGCGCGCTGTACCTCGGCGTGCTGATGGCCGTCGTGCTGGTCGTCGTCGTCGTCGTCACCGCGCTCCACGCGTGGTTCCTGCCGGGGTGGATTCGCCTCCACGCCGAGATCGCGCGGACGGGGGAGGGCCGGTTCGGGACGCTTTTCGGTGCGCTCGACGTTTTCCTGCCCTCGTTGGGCTGGGTGCTCCTGTCGGGCCTGCTTGGCCTCGTCACGGTGCTCGTGGCGTTTCTGCCGCTGGTGGGCCTGTTCTTCGTCGATGGTGCGGGAATGATGCTCGTGGGCGTGTTCTCGGGGCTCTGGTTCCTGGTTGCGATCGCCGGCACGATCTACCTACGACTGTGCCTGTCGTTCGTGCACCACGCCATCGCGCTCGAGGGGCTCGGAGTCATGGCCGCGATCGATCGTTCCTTCCAGCTCACGGCAGGCGCCCGTGGCTGGTTGTTCGTGTACATGCTCGCCACGAGCATCGTGACGTGGATCGCCGGCGTCGCGGGGCTGATCTTGTGCCTGGTCGGTGCGCTGGTCACGATTCCGCTTCGCCTGGGCGTGCGCGACTACGGCTTCACCGAGGGGTTCCTGCGCTTCACCCGACCGCCCGACGAGGTGGCCGGCTACGCCTGCAACACCTGGGACTAGGCGAGCACCGACCGGGCCACGCTCACCGACCGGGGCCGGTGCAGCCCACCCTCCCCCTCGCGCCCGCCGCCGCGCCGGTTCACGTCCGTCGCCACGCCCACAGAAAATACCGCTCGAAGTTCGACGTCGCCACGCTCACCGACCGGGGCCGGTGCAGCCAGACCCTCGCGGTTCGGCGTCCCCCGTTGTGCCAGACGCCTCCTCGGTGGGCCGGTTCACGTCCGTCGCCACGCCCACAGAAAATACCGCTCGAAGTTCGACGTCGCCACGCTCACCGACCGGGGCCGGTGCAGCCAGACCCTCGCGGTTCGGCGTCCCCCGTTGTGCCAGACGCCTCCTCGGT
>SXOM01000336.1 GCA_005776735.1 Pseudomonadota bacterium | reverse complement strand
GCGGCGACGTGGCCAACAAGATCGGCACCTACACCAGCGCCCTGGCTGCCGCGGCCAACGGCATCCCGTTCTACGTGGCCGCCCCCACCACGACCATCGCCATGCACACGCCCTCGGGCGCGGACATCCCCATCGAGGAGCGCCACGAGGACGAGGTCCTGTACGTCTGGGGCTGGTCCGACGAGGGTCGCTTCGTCCGCGTCCGGACCGCGCCGCAAGGCAGCCGCGGTCGCAACCCCGCCTTCGACGTCACCCCCGCGGCGCTCATCGCCGGCATCATCACCGAGCGTGGCATCGTGGCGGCCAGCCCGGAAGGCATCGCTTCCGTCGCGCGGTGAGCCGGGCAAGACGCGTCGCCCCGGGGCGCGGGTCGGCGTCTTTCGGGTGGGCGAACGCCCTGCCGAGGCGGGGGGCACGAGGTCACCCCCGGGTCCTGCCGGGCCGGGTGGAATTGGCGCTCGCTCCGCCGCGGGTTCGCGAGCGAACCCACGCTCCGCTCGCACTTCGGGTACCCACGCTCGCTGGCGGCCCGCCCGCCATCGGTCCGAGGGCGGGCCGCCTCACTCAGGGTGGAAGGGGCAGGTGGGCCGGCGGGCCCCCGGCGCGCGAAGCGCGTTGGGGTGCTGGCACACCACCCGCCGCGTCACCGAACCGACCCCCGTGGGAGACGTCTGGCACAACGGCGGGACGCCGAACCGCGAGGCGCTCGCTGCACCGGCTCAGGTCGGTGAGCGAGGCAACGTCGAACTTCGAACGGAATGGGTGGGCGTGGCAGCGGCAGCGAACCGCACCGGCGTCGGGTGTGCGTGGCGACGACACTGTGGGCGCCACGCCGCGACCGTCCCGAAGGACTCCGAGGCTCGCGCGTGGCGCGAGGGCCGCGCGCTGAGCCTCGAACCGAAGTGACTCCCCGCTTGATGCATGATGCGGGAGGGCATCCGTCGCTTCGTTTAGATCCCCCTCCCTGACTTTCTCCGTGTCCTCCGTGGCCTCCGTGGTGGACCTCCCCTACGCCCGCGCCAACGGCGTGGCTCGCCCCCGTCGCCGCCCTCCGGACCTCCGACCGGCGCCAACGACCCCGCGAAAAAACTTCGCCCTACTCCGCGAACAGCTCCCCGAGCAGCCGCAGCAACAGCCGTTGCGCGGTGGCGTCGGCCACGACGCGCAGCGCTTTGTCTTCGGCCTCGGCGAACTCGGCCGCCTCGGCGTCGGCGCTCACCGTGAACCCCTTGAGCGTGGCGTCTCGCGCCTTCACCCGGACGCGGGCCACGACCAGCTCGGTGCGCACGAGCTGAAGTTGGCCCTGCGCGCTCTGCGCGCCACCCTGCACCTTGCGGTCCAGGCGCGCGAAGACCGTGCTGTCCGCCTCGGGGGAGCCGGCGGCCGCCCAGCGCAGGCCCGCGTCCTCCACGAACCGACGCACGACCTCCTCGGCCCGCGGGTCGATCGCCGTCTCCCACACCACGCTCACCGCGCGCACCGGGTCGACGTAGGCGCGCCCCTCGTCGGTGGTCATCCACGCGCGGAAGGTGCGCCGCACCACGTCGCTCGGAAAGTCGGCCGTGGACCACCGCGCCGCTTCCGACAACACCCCGGTGGCCCACCGGTGCGGCTGCGCCACGCGCAGCGGCTCGGCCTCGACCCGCGCGCCGCCCACCGCGACCTCGGCCTGCAGCGACGACTCGAGCTCGGTGTACCCGAGTCGCCGCGCTTCGCCGAGGCACGCCTTCCACACGCCCACCTCGCGCGTGAGGTCGGCCCGATCGGCCGCGTCGGAGGCCGCGAGCTTGCACGTCTCCAGGTGGCGGTCGGCGGGGCTCATCTCGTCGAGCAGGCCGGCGGCGGCGAACGAGTACAGGGCCAACATCATCCGTTCACCTGGCGACGGAGCTCCGCGCTCCGGAAGCGGAACCACCCGAGGTACTGGTTGCGCCACCAGCGGTCCATGTCGATGTCCACCAGCTCGCGCGCCAGCGCCGCCTGGTACAGCTCGCCGCCGTACTCCCGCCCGGTGATCCAGTCTCGCACCGAGAAGCGCGACCCGTCGAACACCGCGTACTGGGCGTGCCCGAACGTCCAGCTCCCGGTGTTGACGTACTGCACGCCCTCGGCCTGCACCAGGCCGGGCATGTGCGCGTGGCCGCACACCAGCGTCGTCGCCCCGACCCGACGCGCACCCTCCAGGGCCGGCCAGAACATGCTCATCGGGTCGCCCGACTCGCTGCGCACCCAGTAGTTGACCCAGTCCAGGCCCTTGCGCGCGACGTTGGGGAACCCGAGGCTGCGAAACACCCAGGCGCGCAGCTTCAGCGCGTGCCACAACTTGTGGAAGCCCCAGTAGACCAGGCGGTTCGCGGGCGTGTAGAACTCGTGGAGCGGCATGCGGACCCAGCCCACGACGTGCTCGATGGCGTGGTGGATGCGCGTCATCATCTCGGAGCTCTGCAGCTCCGGCCCGATGAACGGATCGAACTGGTGGCCGTGCTGCACCAGGATGTCGGGGCCGATGCGCAGGGTGCTGCACACCTCCCACCGGAAGAGTTCATGGAACAAGGCGATGTCATAGTCGTGGTTTCCGTACACGTAGACCACGCCGTTGCGATCCGCGAGCTCGGACAGCGCGCGCAAGAGCGGCCCGTGCGCCTTGAGCACGCTGGTGAGGCCCCACGCCTGGTAGAAGTCGATGGCGTCGCCCACGATCACCAGCCGGGCGCCTTCGTCGCGCACCCGCCCGAGCAGCTCGAGCAGGGCGCGGTCCTTGCGCATGAAGATGTCGCTGCGGCTGCCGTCGCCGAGGTGCAGGTCGGACACGAAGTACACCGGCCGGTCGGCGGCGATCCGCTTCTCGCGGGTGGCCTCTTTGGGCTGGGACCAGGACCAGGACATCGATCCTTGATACCCCGCGCCGAGATGAAGCGCCTGTTCCCCGCGCGTGCCACCTTCGTGGGCGCGTTCTCCGGCCCCGTGCCGCAAAGCCCCCTCCCCGAGGTCGTGTTCGCCGGACGCAGCAACGTCGGGAAGAGCTCCGCCATCAACGTCATCGTGGGGCAGGCCATCGCCCGCACCAGCTCCACCCCGGGGCGGACACAGTCGATCAACGTGTTCGACCTCGGCGCGCTGCGCCTGGTCGACCTCCCCGGCTACGGCTACGCCAAGGTCGGCAAGTCGATGCGCGAAGACTGGAAGCGGCTCATCGGCGCCTACCTCTCCGACCGCCCCCAGCTCAAGCTGGTGGTCGCGCTCATCGACGCACGGCGCGATCCCCAGGACCTCGACAAGGTGCTGCTGGAGCAGCTCGGGCGCCTGGGCCACCCCGTCCTCGGGCTCGCCACCAAGGTGGACGACCTGCCCAAGGCCAAGCGCGAATCCACCGTGGCTGCGCTGGCCGCGGCGCACGGGCTGCCCTCCGACGCCGTGATTCCCTTCTCCGCCACCGAGAACATCGGCGTGGAGGAGGCGCGCGAGGCCATCGCCTGGTCGCTGTCGCCCGGCTGAGCGGCACGCGTCGCCCCGCCGCGCGCTGCGCGCCGGCCTCGGCCGCCGGTGGGGACGGTCGCGGCGCGGCGCCCTGGGGTGCTCAGTACTCGGTGCCGGGAACGACGACGATGATGTCGAGCGTGTCGAGCAGGATGCTCTGATCGCCGAGCACGTTGAGCGTGAGGCGGAACAGCTGGTCTTCGGTGAGCGCCGCGACGCCGCCGCGGAAGGTGAGCGTGAAGGTGAGGAGCTTGCCCTCGTCCTCGGCGCCCAGCCCCTCGTAGTACTCGGGGTCGATGCTCTGGACGAAGCCGTACACGTCGCCGTCGACCGAGAGGTCGACGCGCTCGAAGCGCACACCCGACACGAGCTGCGTGATGGCGTTGACGATCGTGGTGCGGAACTCGGTGCTGCTGCCCGACCACGTCTCGACCACGGGCTCGTCGGCGACGCCGTCGCCGTCGAGGTCGGCCAAGGAGCCGATGGTGTTGGCGAAGTCGACCATCTGCGGGTAGCCGGTGGTGCCGTTGACGCTCACGCCCACGAAGTAGGCCCCGAGGTCGGTGAACGCCGTGGCCGCGTCGGACATGCCGGCGTCGATCGGGCAGCCACCCGGGGTGCCGTTGTACATGCCGTTGCTGGACTCGGGGTCGCGCAGGTAGTTGTCGCCGGCGAGGACGATGACCGGGAGCGCGTACTCGCGGAAGCCCATGCCGCCCACCACGCCGCCGTCGGGCGTCGTGGAGTCGTAGGACTCGCCACCGCTGCCGCCGAACGGGTCGGTAGCCGTGGCGATGAACGGGTAGACGTCGAGCTGGGCGTCGTAGGCGCCGTCGCAGTCCTGGTCGTACCCGGCGCCGGTAGCCGCCTGGTAGATGGCCTCGGTGCCCGACTCCGGGCCGTCGGCGCCGGAGTGGGTGGACAGGCTGGAGAAGCCGGTCTGGACCAGCGTGGTGTCGGTGGTGACCTGCTGGCGCAGGTAGAAGGGCTTGTCGGAGCCCGGCGACCCGTAGTTGCCGTACGGGTAGTCGTCGTGACCGCTGACGGAGTAGCCGGCGTCGGGGAGCAGGGCCGTGAGCTCGCCGACCATGGTGTTGAACTCGGTCGCCACCGCGGTGATGGTGCCGCCCATCGAGCACGTGGTGTCGATGATGAAGCCGATGTCGCCACGGTCGATGCTCAGCTCGAAGTCGAAGTCGTGCTCGATGGTCGTGCGCTCGGGGACCTCGACGTAGATGCCGTCGATGATGCTGCCGGCGTCGAGCGGGTCGGTCTCGGCGGTGACCTCGCCACCGTCGGAGTAGCCGTCGCCGTCGGTGTCGGAGTCGTAGGGGTCGGTGCCGAGGATGATCTCCTCGGCGTCGGTGAGCGCGTCGCCGTCGGAGTCGAGGTCGGCGTAGTCGTACTTGCCGTCGTTGTCGGTGTCGCGCGGCTCGGTGTCGACGTTGCCGCCGGTGCCGCCTTCGTCGCCGTCGGACACGCCGTCGTTGTCGGAGTCGGTGTCGAGGTAGTCGGGGGTGCCGTCCTCGTCGCTGTCGCGGGGATCGCTGTTGAAGGCGGTGGTGCCACCCTCGAACTGGTCGCCCACGCCGTCGCCGTCGGAGTCCTTGTCTTCGAAGTCGGCCGTGCCGTCGCCGTCGGTGTCGGGCGCGACGCACGCGCCGATCTCTTCGAGGTCGCTGATGCCGTCGCCGTCGTTGTCGGCATCGGCGTAGTCGGGCTCGCCGTCGCCATCCATGTCGGACCCGGCGTTGCCCCCACCCTCGTCGCCGTCCTCGACGCAGTTGTTGTCGGAGTCGACGTCGAGGAAGTTGGGCGTGCCGTCGCCATCGCTGTCGACCGGCATGGTCTCGAGCTTGGAGTCGCCCGCCTCGGCCTTGTCGTTGAGGCCGTCGCCGTCGGAGTCCTTGTCCTCCATGTTCGGCTTGCCGTCGCCGTCGGCGTCCTCGTCGCCTTCGTGCACGTCGAGGATGCCGTCCTCGTCGGCGTCGGCCTGCTCGACGACGAACGCGTCGTCGCCGGTGTCGGCCGTGTCCGCCGAGTCCGCGCTGTCCTTGGTGGAC
This sequence comes from Pseudomonadota bacterium, assembly GCA_005776735.1. Taxonomy (GTDB): domain Bacteria; phylum Myxococcota_A; class UBA796; order UBA796; family SXON01; genus SXON01. The sequence continues at coordinate 3,601 of SXOM01000336.1, read as the reverse complement.
GAAGCGCAGCCGGCGAGGGCGAGAAGCAGAGAGAGCGGCATCCAGCGCGTCATGGTCGTCCCGAGGCGATGGCAGGATACCCCGAGGCGGGGGGTCCCCACAAGGCCCAACTCGCACTACGCCGTCGGGGGGCTCGGTGTGACGCGGGTTAGCCGGCCCCATGGCGTACCAGCGGCCCGACCACTACACCAAGAAGGCCAAGGCCCAGGGCTTCGCGGCCCGGAGCGTGTTCAAACTCGAGGAGCTCGATCAGCGCTTCCGGCTGACCCGTCGCGGCGCCGGGGTGGTCGACCTGGGCTGCTTCCCCGGGAGCTGGAGCCGCTACCTGATCGAGAAGGGCATGCGCGTGGTCGGCGTCGACCTCAAGGCGCCCCAGCTCAGCGGCGGCACGTGGATCGCCCGCTCGGTGATGGAGGTCGGCGCCGACGAGCTGTTGGCGGTGGTGGGGCGCGTGCCCCTCTTCGTCAGCGACATGGCCCCGAACACCAGCGGCGACCGGTTCACCGACCACATGCGGCAGATCCACCTGGTCCGCCGCGCGATGGAGCTCTCCCGCGCCTGCCTCGAGCCCGGCGGCACGTTCGTGGCCAAGGTCTTCGAAGGCGAAGAGGCCAACGCGGTGGTGAAGGAGCTCCAGGGCGAGTTCGCCGCCGTCAAGCGGGTGAAGCCCGACGCCACGCGCGACCGGAGCGTCGAGTTCTTCGTGGTGGCCACGGGGTTTGTGGGCGACGCGCCGCGACCGACCTGACGGGTTCAGAGGCGGGTGCGCGTCGCGCGGCGGGGCGCGGGATTCCACCGGCGGCCGCCGGGCCCGTTAGCAGGCCCGCGGAGGCGCCCATGGTGCGTTCGGCAGTGCTCGTCCTGGTGGGAGTCTCGGGGTGCATCCCCGCGTCGTGGATCCCCGCCGAGCGCCGCGATCCGCCGACGGCGCAGCCGACGGAGGTCATCCCCGACAGCATCGACGCCAAGCGGGCTCGCTCCAAGACGCGCAAGGCGTGGCTCAAGGCGCGGCACCGCGCCGGGCCGGAAGTGGACTGGGAGCGCATCGAGCGCGACAACGGGCGCGAACGGATCGCCCGGCGCAGTCGTCTTGCCGCCGCCCCGCCCGACGGCGCCCCCGACGACGGCGACCGGTGGACCGAGCGAGGATCGGAGAACCAGGCGGGCCGAACCCACGTCACGCGCATCGCACCCGACGGCGAGACCCTCTACGTCGGTGCCGCGGCGGGGGGCGTGTGGCGGCGCGATGCCGACGGAACCTGGACGCCGCTCGGCGACGGATTGTACGGCGGCGCCCACTGGCTCGAGGTGTTCGACGGTGCCGCGGAGGGCGATCCCGACGTGCTCGTGGCCGGCACCGACGGGGGTCTGCTGCACCGCAGCGTCGACGGCGGGCTCACCTGGCAAGAAGGCACCGGCCTGGAGTGGGCGTGGGCCCAACGCCGCCTCGCCAAGAGCAGCGATGGGTCGGGCACGCTGTACGCGGTCCGCGGCAACAGCGACGGGTACACGGTGTGGCGCAGCGACGACCAGGCCGCCTCGTGGACGGAGGTGGCCGATCTCGGCGACCACGCCGGCGACGTCTGGGTGCCGCGTACCGGCGACGCCACCGTGTGGCTGGCGCGCGAGGAGGGCCTGTTCCGCAGCGACGATCGCGGCGAGAGCTGGGTGCAGGCGGGCGCCTGGAGCGTCGTGGACAGCAACGAGCTGGCCGGAAGCGAAGCCTGGACCGAGGCCGGCGGCGCCCCACGCTTCTGGGTCGTCCAGAACGGGCGCACCCTCCTGCGCAGCGACGACGGGGGCGTCAGCTTCGGCGCGGCCGTGCCCGTGTCCGACTTCTGGGGCTCCCTCGCCACCAGCACCGTCGACCCGGAGCGCGTGGTGTACGGAGGGGTCGAGCTGCACAAGAGCGCCGATGCGGGCGCCAACTTCACCATCCAGAACGGGTGGGGCGAATATTACGACGCCGTCGACACCAAGCTGCACGCCGACCTGATGGGCATCGACGTGGTGCCCGGTGCGGACGGCACCGAGACCTGGTTCGCCAACACCGACGGCGGCACCTACCGATCCACCGACGGCCTCGCCAACGTCGAGAACCTGTCGCTGCGCGGGCTCCGGGTCTCCCAGTACTACACCACGCTCACGTCGCGCACCGACCCCGCACACGTGGCCGCCGGCGCCCAGGACCAGGGCTACCAGGTGTCGACCGACCAGCCTGCGACGGGTCACCTCTACGACTTCGACCAGCTCCTCAGCGGCGACTACGCCCACCTCACCTCCGGCGACGGCACCCACGAGCTGGTCTACTCGGTGTACCCCGGCTTCATGCTCATCCAGGTCGGCGAGACCGCGCCGGAGCTCACCTGGGCCGAGTTCCCCGCCGACGCACGGAGCTACGCGTGGTTGCCCGTCATCGTGGCCGACCCGGAGGACCCCGAGGTGGTCTACTTCGCCGGCGACAAGCTGTGGAGGTACGAGCGCCAGGACCACTGGACGTGGTCGGTCGCGGGCTACAGCGAGCAGGACTTCCAAGCCTCCGACGGTGAATACATCGGTGCGCTCGCGTTTGCGCCGTCCAGCCCGCAGCGGGCCTATGCCGTGACCAGCCACGGCCGGTTCTTCCGGTCGGACGACCGCGGCGAGACCTGGACGGCGGCGGCCGACGGCCTCCCCGGCGGCCAGTACTTCTACGGGACGGCGCTCTTGGTGTCGGCCGCCGACCCCGACACGGTCTGGGTGGGCGGGAGCGGCTATTCCAACGAGCCGATCTGGGTGAGCCACGACGGGGGGGCGACCTTCGAAGCCCACTCCAAGGGGCTCCCGTCGACCCTGGTCTACTCCCTGGTCGAGGAGCCCACCTCGGGCACCCTGTTCGCCGGCACCGAGACCAGCGCCTGGCGTTTGCAGCCCGGAGCCAGCAAGTGGGAGGACATCACCGGCACCGAAGCGCCGCTGGTGGTGTATTGGTCGGCCGAAGTGGTGCCCGCCGCCGGCCTGGTCCGGTTCGGCACCTACGGCCGCGGCGTGTGGGACTACGTCTACGACGCCGACCTCGACGGGTGTGTCGACGACCTCGACGCCGACGGCGACGGCAGCCTGTGCGGCGACGACTGCAACGACGCCGACGCCACCGTGCTCCCCGGGGCCACCGACGTCTGCGGCGACGGGGTCGACCAGGACTGCGACGGCGGCGACACGACCTGCCCGGAGGACACCGGCCACGGCGAGCCGCCCCCGGGCACCGACACGCCCGACCCCTGCGGGTGCGCGTCGGCCGAGGTCGGCGCCGGCGCCCTGTTGCTCGTCGGCGCCTGGGGTGCCGTGCGTCGTCGCCGTCAGGCGTAGCCGGCCGCCGAACTGGCCTTCTGGGGCCCGCGCCGCGACCGTCCCGAAGCGCGCGCACGCCACCGCGCGGTCCGCGCCCCCGCGCGAGAAGTCCGCCAATTTCACGGTCGCCGCCGCCACGAACGCATGCTATCCACCGTCCCCCCAAACGGAGCCTCCATGCGCAACCTCCCCCTCGCCCTCACGTTCACCCTGTTCAGCGGCTGCGGCCTCTTCGGCGACGCCGGCACCGACAGCGCCGACACCGACACCG
>SXOM01000335.1 GCA_005776735.1 Pseudomonadota bacterium | reverse complement strand
TCGGCATCGTTGCGATCATTCTTCCGCGTGTTCGTGCTGATCACCGCCAGCCGCCGCGAGTTGGCCACCACCACGTCGAAGCCGAGCTCCTGCAGCGTCGCAGCCACCCAAGCGCACTGGGCGCCCGCCTCGATCGCCACCGGACAGCGCACCAACCCGCCGAACATCGCGTGGAACGCCTCACGGGTCATCGCCACCCTTTCGCGTCCAACCACCTTGCCGCCGTCGAGCACGCATACGTCGGACATCCGGTCACCCAGATCGATCCCGATCGCGATGTTGTTAGTCTTGTCCATGGCCGGTGACTCCGTGATCTTCGTGATCGTACAGCGGTAGCTGCCCCTGTTGGAGCGTCGGCCACCTCATCCCATCTGCCGGGCCGGGTGAAATTGGCGCTCGCTCCGCCGCAGGTTCGCAAGCGAACCTGCGCTGCGCTCGGCCAATTCCCCCCGACCCGTCACCCGCCACGTCAGCGAACCGCACGACGGACACGCCGGTTGGTACAGCGTCGAGCACGCCGAACCGCGAGGGTCTGGCTGCACCAGCCCCGGTCGGTGAGCACGGCGACGTCACACTCCGAGCGGTATTTTGGCGGCCGCGCGCGGCGGCGGTGAGCTGAACCGGCGGGGGCTGGGCACGACGCGGCGACCCGGGTCGCGGGGCGGCGCGCTCGGGGGGGTGGACGCGCGCGGCGTTGTGCAGGACGAGGTCACCGCCGGGTCCACGCCACGTCAGCGAACCGCACGACGGAGGCGGCGGTCGGCACAGCGTCGAGCACGCCGAACCGCGAGGGTCTGGCTGCACCAGCCCCGGTCGCCGCCTCGCGTCCGCACACGCTCCGCCGCATCGCAGCAAAAATCTCCTTGACGCAGCGCAGCATGGAGCATACCTTTCAAACACCCCGGGCGGACAACGCCCGACACCCCAAGCAGGAGTTCACATGGACACGATCTTCGCCCCCTTCAAGACCAACCTCCACACCGCCTCCGAGCAGCTCGTCGCCGCCCAGAAGCAGGTGCTCGACTGGCAGCGCGCCCAGCTCAAGCTCGTCGAGGAGCAGACCCTCGCCAACCTCCGCATGAGCAAGGCCGGCTTCGACGCGAGCGCGGAGCTCTGCTCCAACGTCTCGAAGTCGGTGGTCTCCGCCCTCGCGCCCAAGGCCGAGGCCTAGCCGCTGCGGCCGCCGGCCGAGGGGCGACCTCGCGTCGTCCCCCGGCCGAGTCGGCACCCCCAGCGCACGCGGCGCGGGCACGACGCCCGCGCCGCGATGCGCCAAACTCCCAGGCGACCGCCCGCTCCGCGCCGCGATGCCCGCCGGCATCGGCCCGCTTCGGGCCCGGTCGCGGGGCATCGCCCTTGACATCCATACTGCGATGCGGTAACTGTACGCTGCGACGCAACGAACCGAAGGTAGGAGAAGCATGGCCACCGCGACCCAACCCGACATCGGCAAGCTCGGCGACGAGCTCTACAAGCACTGGGAGAAGGCGATGGGCTCCTGGTGGGACCAGGTCCTCGAGAGTCCGCAATTCCTGGGTGCGATGGGCAAGAACCTGGAGCACGCGGCCAAGGCACGCGGCCAGTACGAGCGGTCGGTCGACGACACGATGGAGCGGATGCACCTCCCCACCCGGTCCGACGTCGTGCGCGTCGCGAAGATCGCGGCGATGTTGGAGGAGCGGTTGCTCCAGCAGGAGGACCTCGTCCTCGGCCTCAAGGACCAGGTCGTCGCGATGCAGAAGGAGGCGGTCCAGGCGCGCATCGAGGCCGCCGAGGCGCGGATCGAGCTGCGTGAGACCCTCGCTGCGTTGCGGCAGGAGCTCGGGCGGTTGCACGTCCCTGCGCCCACCGCGTCCGCGCCGACCGCGGCGACCGCGCCGAGTGCGACCGCCGCGGAGCGCGCGCCGCGCGGCAAGAAGGCGGGGGCGTGATGGTCGCCGCGATCGCCGAGAAGGTCGAGACGCTGCGCTGGTTGGCAGCCGACCCCGTCGCGACGGCGGAGACCGGGCGCACCCCGCACCGCGTGGTCTTCCGCGACCACAAGGCGTGCGTGCGCTACTTCGCGCCCGCCGTCGCCACCCGGCCCCCGCTCTTCTGCGTGATGCCGCTCATCAACACCTGGACGGTGTTCGACCTGGCCCCCGGTCGGTCGGTCGTCGAGGCCCTGACGGCCGCGGGCGTTCCGGTCTACGTCCTCGACTGGGGTCGCGCGGGCCCCGAAGACGCGGACACGCCGATGGCCCACTACGTCGACACGGTGCTCGGGCGCTGTCTCGACCGCGCGGTGCGGCACGCGGGCGTCGAGAAGATCGACGTGCTCGGGTACTGCGTCGGCGGCACGTTCCTGGCGGTGCACCTCGCGCGCGCCGGCGCAGGGACCGAGGGCAGCCGGTGCCCCGTGCGCCGGGCGTTCTTCCTCGCGACGCCGATCGACTTCCACCAGTCGGGACGGCTCGCGCGGTGGGCACGTCCGGAGTCGTTCCCGCTCGACGCGATCGTCGACGGCTTCGGCAACTTCCCGAAGGAGCTGATGCAGGACAGCTTCCGGTGGCTGCGGCCCACCGGGGTCGCGGCCAAGTACAAGTCGGTGCTCGACCGGGGCGGCGACCCCGAGTTCCGGCGCCTGTGGGCGGCGCTGGAGCGTTGGAACGGCGACGGGGTCGACTTCCCCGGGGCGACCTACCGCGAGTACGTCCGCCAGTGCTACTTCGACAATGCCCTGGTCGGCGGCGGCTGGATCATGGACGGCACGCCGGTGACCCTCGCGCAGGCCACGGTGCCCGCGACCACGGTCGCGGCGTCGGACGATCACATCGTGCCGACCGCCGCCGCGCACGCGCTCCGCGGCGTATGGGGGGGGCCGGTCACGACGCGGGTGCTCGGCGGCGGTCACGTGGGTGTCTGCGCCGGCGCGAAGCTGCCGGCGGCCATCGTGGAGTGGCTCGACGCATGACCGCGCCGCACGACGTCCCCGCCGCCCGCATCCAGCGGGGCATGGCGATCCTGGCGACCACGCCACGACCGCCGGCCGGGCTCACCCCGCACGAGGTGATCCACCGGCAGGGGCGGCTGTGTGTCCGGTACTACCCGCCGAGCGGGGTGCGGCGGCAGACGCCGATCGTCCTGGTGCCCTCGCTCATCAACAAGGCCTACATCCTGGACCTCGAGCCGGGACGGTCGTTGGTGGCGGCGCTGGCCGAGCGCGGCCACCCCACCTACCTGGTGGACTGGGGCACGCCCGAGCCGGAGAACGGCGGCGAAGACGTCGCGGCGACCCTGCGCATGCTGCAACGCAGCGTGGACCGCGCGTGCCGGCACGCCCGCGCACCGCGCGCGGTGCTCTTCGGGTACTGCATGGGCGGGACGCTGGCGACGATGTTCGCCGCGCGGTTCCCGGCCCGCGTGGCGGCGCTCGTCACGCTGGCGACGCCGGTCCACTTCGCCCATGGCGGCCGCTTCGCCGCGTTCGTCCGGGACGTGGACACACGCGCCGCGTTCCCGCTCGAGGAGTTGGTCGGGCCGGACGTGATGAAGCCCGCGTTCCAGATGCTCGACCCGGTGGGGAACGTCTCGAAGTACCTCGCGATCGAGGCGGCGAGCCACGACGCGCGCCAGCTCGCCCGGGTGCTCGTGCGGGAGCGGTGGTTGGAGGAGAACGTCCCCCTGCCCGGCGCGTTCGCGGCCGAGTTCGTCCGGGAGGGCTACCAGAAGGACGGGCTCGTGAACCGGACCTGGGTGATCGACGGCGAGGTCGTCGACCTGGCGAAGATCGGCGTGCCGACGCTCGTGGTCACCTGCGACCGCGACTTCATCACCCCCACCGCGGCCGCGGCGCCGCTGGCGGCCCTGGTCGGCGGCGCCGGTCGCCACGTCGCGCTCGACACCGGACACATCGGCGTCGTGGTGGGCGGCGAAGGCCCCAAGCGCTTCTACCCGCTGGTCGACGGGTTCTGTCGCGAGGTGGCCCCGTGAAGGCCACGAGCAACTGGACCGAGATGCACGCCCGCTTCCGGCCGGGCGCGGAGGCGTTTTTCGACGTCGCGACCGGCCGGCGGTGGGACTGGGCGGCGCTGCACCACGACACGCTCCGGTGGGCGGGCCGCCTGCGGTCCGAAGGCGTACAGCCGGGGGACCGCGTCGCGCTTTTGGCCCCCAACTGCGCCGAGCACCTGCTCCTGATGTTCGCCTGCGCCGAGATCGGCGCCACCTTCTTCCCGATGAACTGGCGGCTCGCCGATCCGGAGCTGGCCTGGCAGGTCGGCCACGCGGCGCCGAAGGTGGTCTTCGTCGACCCCGAGTTCGCGGGGCGGGTACCGGGTGTTGCGTTGCAGCACGACGCGGGCGCCGACGCATGGGAGGGCCCGGGCAGCCGGCTCGGCGACCCCTGGGTGTTGATGTACACCTCGGGGTCCACGGGGCGCCCGAAGGGTGCGCTCCTGACGCACCAGCAGCTCCACTGGAACGCGGTGAACACACAACTGGCGTGCGACCTCGTCGACCACGACAGCACGCTCACGTTCACGCCGCTCTTCCACACCGGCGGGCTCAACAGCCTCACCAGCCCCGTCTTGTGGCGCGGCGGGCGGGTGGTCCTGACCCGCGGGTTCGACGCGGGCGAGGCCTTGCGGCTCCTGGCCGCCGAGCGGGTCTCGCTCCTCATGGGCGTGCCGACCATCTTCCAGATGTTGGCCGATCACCCGGCCTTCGACGCGACCGACCTCTCGAGCGTCCGCGACGCGCTCGTCGGCGGTGCGGCGCTGCCGATGCCGCTGTTGGTCCGGTACCGCGAGCGGCGCATCCCGCTGCGCCAGGGGTTCGGGCTGACCGAGGTGGGGCCCAACTGCTTCTCGTTGCCGCCCGCCGACATCGAGCGCAAGTCGGGGTCGGTCGGGATGCCGATCCCCCACGTGGCCGCGCGCCTGGTCCGCCCGGACGGTACCGCGTGCGGGGTGGACGAGCCCGGCGAGCTCTGGCTCGGTGGGCCCGCGGTGTGTGGGGGGTACCTCGACGACGCGGCCGCGACCGAGAAGGCGATGGGCGACGGCTGGTTCCGCACCGGCGACCTGCTCAGCCGCGACGCGGACGGGTTCTACTACGTGCGTGGCCGCATCAAGGAGATGTACATCTCCGGCGGGGAGAACGTGTACCCGCCCGAGGTCGAGGCGGCGATCTTCGCGGTCCCGGGGGTCGCGCAGGTCGCGGTCGTCGGCGTGCCCGACGCACGCTGGGGCGAAGTCGGCTTTGCCTGGGTCGAAGCGCAGCCGGGGGCCGCGTTGTCGCCCGCCGACGTGCTCGAAGGGCTGGCGGGCCGACTGGCGAAGTTCAAGGTCCCCAAGGTAGTGCGCGTGGTCCCCGAGCTGCCGAAGACGGCGTCGGGCAAACTGGATCGGGTCGGCTTGCGTGCGCAGGCCGTCGCGGAGGTGTCGTCGTGAAGTTCTTCGTCCTTTTTCTCGCCGCCTGCCTGCCCGACGACGTGGACGGGGAGGGGAGCTACTCCTCCGACGCGGACACCGACGCGGACACCGACACCGACACGGACGCGGACACCGACACGGACACCGACACCGAAACGGAGGCGGGGCTGGTGGGCGCGTGGTTGTCCACCGGCGGCGATCTGAGCGAGCTGCTCGCGCCGTACTACACCCGCATCACCGCGGACTTCGCGGCCGACCAGAACTACGTGGTCGTCGCCACCGACACCAGCGGCGGCACCACCGAGTTCGTGGGCACCTACACCACCGACGTGGGCACCGATCCGGGCACCATCGAGCTGGTGCAGACCTCGCCGAGCAATGCGACCTCGCAGGGCATCTTCGCGGTCGAGGGGGACGTCCTCACCTACGAGGTGGTGATCGTGACCCCGAGCTACGGCTACACGCCCCCGACGCCGGCCGCCGGCTTCGGGTCCTCGTCCGGACCGCAGCTCGAAGCGGGTGTCAACGTCCAGACCTACCGGCGGCAGTAGATGCTCCTCTTCTCGGCCTTCGCGTTCGCCGACGACGCCGCGCTCCCTGCCGAAGCACGCGCGGTCGACGCGGTTCCGGCGGCGGCGGCGCCGGACGAGCTGCGCTTCCTCGGCGCGTTCACCGCGCGGGGCGTGCTCACCGACGTGGTGACGACCAACCCCCTGGTCAACGGCCAGGTGGTCGGGGAGCTCGGGGGCACCAACTCGACCACCACCGACGCGGTGGAGGGTGCCTTCACCGAAGAGCGCCTGGCCGCATTCTTCACGTACACGCCGGCGCTCCTGGACGGGCGGGTGGCGCTCGACGCGGCGTTCGAGATCGACTTTGCCTGGGGCGACCAGAGCTACGCCACCGGCGGCAACACCGGCGCGGCGTTCGGCGCGGACCAGGTGAACCTGCAGACCCGCCGCCTCGATGCCCGCGTCCAGGTCGTGCCCGGTCACACGGTGGTGGCCGGCCTACAGTTCGTGGGCGACGGCGTGAACGACCCGGCGACCAGCCGGCTGGACGACCTGACGCGCTCGGGCGGCCGGCTGATGTTCTTCGGGAGCGAAGCCGCCGGCGTGGCGGCCTACGGGCGCTTCGGGGCGCCCTCCGGCGAGGTGGCGCGCTACCGCGCCGGGGTGTTCACGCTCTACGAACAGGCGTTCGCCGAGGGCGACGACGTCTCGCTCTTCGTGGGCGACGTGCAGTTCGCCCCGGCCTACGCCACGCGGCTCGGCGTGCACGGGTGGTTCTTGCGCGACCGTGCCGGCGGCGCTGCCGGCATCGCCGGATCGGGACCCTCGAGCGCGTTGTCGGAGCTGCAAGGCGGCCCGCGCCTGGACTTCCGAGACGCCGACGACACGGTCGCCCCCGAGGTCGACACCGACCTGTTCTGGGGGGCGCTCGACGGTGGCTACAACCCCGCCCTCGACCTCGGCCCGGTGGGCGTGCACGCGGTGGTCGTGGCCAACGTGGGGCGCATCTACGTTGCCGGCAAGCCGGACATCGACGTGCTCGGCGGCCTCGTCGACGTCGAGGGGCGCTGGCGGTATGCCCGCGGGAGCGGCTCGGTCGCGCGCGTGGAGCTGTTGGCGTCGAGCGGCGACACCGACGGGGACGGCACCTACGGCGGTGTACTCACCGCCAACGCGTGGGGCGTGGTGGGCGCCATCTATGCGACACACGGATGCTTCCTGCTCTTTCCTGACACCGGAGCCGTCAACCGGGCGGTGTCGGTGGTCCCCGACGTGTCCGCCGGCGGCGCCGGCCTGGTGGCGGCAACGGCGTCGGTCGGCTTCGACGTGGTGCCCGAGCGGGCCAACGTCACGGTGGGGGGCGGCTACGCCCGCACCACGCGCGGCGATCCGCTGGGGACCGAGGTGAACCTGAAGTTGTCGGGCCGCCCGTTCACGCTCGGCACCCTCTCCTTGATCGGCGCCGGGGTGGTCGGCACCGACCTCCCCGTCGCGCCGTGGACGGTCCTGGTCTCCTTCGACTGGCTGGTGCTCGGATGATTCAGGCGCTCCTCCTCCTCGCCGGCTGTTTCCCCCGCTACGCGCAGCTCGGTCCCCTCGAACCGGAAGACCTGTGGGCGCCGCTCCCCGTCCAGCACACGCAGGTCGGCGAGCTCGACATCGCCTTCATCGACAGCGGCGGCGAGGGCACCCCCATCGTCTTCGTGCACGGCCTGAGCTCGTCGATGGGGTTCTGGGAGTACCAGATCGAGGAGCTGGCCAAGACCCACCGCGTGCTCGCGCTCGACCTCCCCGGCTACGGCGCGAGCGGCCGCCCCGACGCCCCGTGTACGCCCCCGTGGTACGCCGACGTGGTCGCGGACTGGATGTTCGCGGTCGGCGTCGAGCGCGCGACGCTCGTGGGGCACAGCATGGGCGGGCAGATCGTGATGGAGGTGGCGCTGCGCCACCCCGAGCGCGCCGAGCGCCTGGTGCTCAGCGCGTCCGCAGGCTTCGAGACCTTCAGCGCCGGCACGGCGCGGTTCATGAAGGACTTCTGGACCGAGTCGCGCGCGATGGAGTCCTCCGAGGAGCAGGTCCGCGCCAACTTTCAGACGATGGTCTTCAACCGCATGGACCAGGGTGTCGAGCGCATGATCCAGGAGCGCGTGCGCCTGGGTCAGTCGCCCCGTTTCGCGGGCACCAGCGTCGCGGTTGCGCGGAGCATCGCCGGCATGGTCGACCACCCGGTGGGCGAACGCGCGGCGGCCATCGCGGTCCCCACGCTGCTGGTGTATGGCACCGACGACAAGATGATCCCCAACCCGGTGTTCACCGGGGGCACGACCCGGACCATCGCCGAGCGGGGTCACCGCCTCATTCCCCATTCGCGCCTGGTGATGATCGAGGGCGCGGGGCATACCGTGCACCACGACGCCCCGCGGGCGTTCAACGCCGCCGTCTCGGAGTTCGTCCCATGATGTTCCTCATCGCCGCCGCATGGGCCACCTCCGGCTACGACCCGACCACCCCCGACGAGACCTTCACCGGGGTGGAGGTCGAGGACCTCGAAGGGAGCGTACGCTTGTGGAGCGCCATCGAGCGCCACGTCGACCCGGACCGGACCCTGTTCGGCCGGGGCGAGTACAACGGCGTCACCGAGTGGCCCCTCGCGGCGAGCTGGGCTCCGTACATCGCCACGTGTTTCGGAGGTTCGCGGCCGCACAGCTCGTCGTTCCTGTTGCACGTGGGCCCGAGCGCGGCCATCGCCCAGGGTACGCCGATCCTCTTCGTCCCCGGCGCCGCCGACAACGGCTCGCGCGGCTTCATCACGATGGCCTGGCACGAGGACCTGCTCGGCCGGCCGGTGTACGCGCTCACCTTCGCGCACCCGCACGGGGACGTGTTCGAGCAGGCCGAGCAGATCGCCGACGCCATCGCCCGCATCAAGGCGCGCACGGGCGCCGCGGTGGTCGACCTGGTCGCGCACAGCAAGGGCGGTGTCGCCGCCGCGGTCTACACCTCCAACCACGCGGGCGCGGCGTGGCCGGACGCGACCTACGAAGCCGTCGGTACCCGCTACCGCGACGACGTGCGGCGCCTGGTGCTCATCGCCACGCCGCTCGGGGGCATCGACACCGCGTTTCGCTGGCCGAACGGCAACTACCTGTCGCTCGACGCCGAGGAGGCGTTCTCGCCGAGCTCGTGGAGCACCTACTACCCGTACACCACCGCGAGCCCGTATGTGTCGACCGACCTCGCCGAGCAGGACTTCCTGCCCGAAGGCGGCGACCTGTTTCCGGGGCAGCGCCAACTCTATCGGCGCCAGGCCCCCGCCCTCCCCGGCGAGACGCCGTCGCTCGGCGCCTATGCGATGCAGCAGGACTGGTACACCACCTACGAGGGCGGGTACGGCTACTACAGCCACTCCGACGGCATCGACGCCGTGGTCGAAGCGGGCGGGGGCATGTTCGACGCGCTGGCCGACGCGGGTGTCGACCCCGACATCGAGATCTACGTGCTCGCGGGCAACAACCCGGTGATGCCCAACGGCTACAACGACTACGCCGCCACCGTCTTCGGCGACACGTGGGCCGAGATGGGGCAGGCCACCTACGACACGTGGGCCGACATCGTGGCGGCCGCGATCGGCGACGGCCTGGTGACCGTCGGCATCACCGAGGAGGAGGTGCAGGGCCTCGCTTCGAGCGACCTGATGCTCGGCGAGGTCTCCGGCGAGAGCGACGGGCTGGTCTTCGTGGAGAGCGCCACCGACACCGACCGGCTCACGGGCCGGGGCGCGACGGTGCACGCGGTGCACGTCGCCAACCTCTCGCACCTGGACCTCTTGTACGCGTCGCCGATCACGGGCGAGCTCTTGATCGATGCCGGCGCGGCGGATGACGACGATGCGTGGATGATCGCCTTCGGCGAGCGCTACACGACCGAGGACACCATCGGGATCGTCGAGGACTGGCTCGCCGACGACGACACCGGCGGCGACGACACCGGCGGCGACACGGGGAGCGACGACACCGGCGGCGACGACACGGGGAGCGACGACACCGGCTCCGGCAAGGACCCGGCGGGGGAGCTCCCGACGGAGCTGCCCGAAGAGTGTGGGGCCTGCGACGGCACGGGGGGCGCTCCGGTCGTGGCGGGCGGCGCGCTCGCGGCGGTCGCGATCTTGCGCCGCCGGCGGGCGTAGGCCCGGCGCGCGAGCCGCGGCGGCCTGGGAACCCTTCGGGACGGTCGCGGCGGCTCGCCCTACTCCATCCCTCGACACGTTCCGGTGAAGCTGGACAGTCCGCCCACCTTCAGCCCGCGCTGCTGCTCCACGAGGCGCGTGACGTCGACGTAGCGGGACGTGGCGGCCTCGACGAGGAGCACCCGGGATGCCCCGACGACCGCGCCGCGGCCGCTGCCGGCGGCGCCCTGCGAACAGTACAGGGTGGTGACGAGCCAGTCGTCGCTGCGGCAGTACTCGGCGTACTTGTAGGTGAGGGTCTTGCAGCCCGCGGCAGGCCCGAGGAGCGCGGCGGCATCGAGCCCGGCGGCGGTGGGCGAGACCGGCGTGAAGGCGACACCCGCGCTGGCAAACCCCCCCGCCGCGTCGCGTGCGTACCGGTAGAGCACCTTGGTCTCCATGCCGTCGACGGTCTCCGAGGGGCGGTGCGCCTGGCAGACGATGCTGGCCCCGCTCGGGCTCCACGCGGGGTGGTGGCAGGCCTCGAGCTCCTTCCCGGCCCGGTTGACCCCGCGGGGGACCACGATCGGCGAGGTGGCGCCGACACGACCGAGGCCGTCGAGGGTGCGCACGTCCAGCGAGAACTTGCCGCCCGAGGTGGGCCCGAACGTGACCGCCTCGACGCCGCCGGCGGTGGCGCGGACGTTGACGTCTTGCAGGCCGGTGCTGCTGTCGACGCCGGCGCCGAACCGGCGCTGCGGCGTGCCGGGGCTCGCGAGGTTGCCGACCTCCATCGAGAAGATGGTCTTGAGCTCGACGTCGCCGTCGTCGGCGGTCTTCGCGTCGAAGAGCAGGGTGTCCGCGTCGAGCCACGCGGGCCACTCCGGCTTGTACCCGGCGCCCCCCTCCTTCGGCGGGCCGGACTTCACCATCAGGTGCGGGCGGTCGTCCTTGAGGGCGCGCGCCCAGAGTTGCCAGGACTTTCCGGTGCGCTCGAGCCACGCGAGGCGCGCGCCGTCGGGCGACACCGCAGGTTCGACCGGCACCGAGCCGGATGCCCCGACCTCGTCCTTTCCGACCAACGTGGCGAACGAGCGCACCGTCGGGGTGGCGCCGAGCTCGACCTGGATGCGCACCAGCTCGCAGGTGGACTCGTCCTGCGCGTTGCAGGCGCCGCCGGTGGTGGTGCCCACGGTGAGGACCACGTCGGCGACGCGATGGGCGCCGGCCACGGCGGGGCTGGCGCCGGCGAGGGTGCCCACCGCCAGGGCGGAGAGCGCGACGAGGAGCGAACGATCAGGCATGCGGACCTCGTATCCTCAACGCGGGAAGGGCACGCTCCCTTCGCCGAAGCCGCCACACGGGCTCACGTCGCGCCGCCACGCCACCGTGCCCTGGGTCTGCGGCCAGGCGGGGTCGGGGGTCTCGGAGAGCCCCCAGCCGGTGTCGCCGGTGTCGCCGGTGTCGCCGGTGTCGCCGGTGTCGCCGGTGTCGCCGGTGTCGCCGGTGGTGGCGACGATGTCGCTGTGTCGGACGACGCCGTCTTCGTCCGGCCGCAGCGCGCAGACGGCGTCGGCGTCGGTGCCGGCGGGGAGGGGCTCGCGCCACGCCATCGCGGTCGTGGTCTGGCCGTCGAGCTCGTCGGCGAGGCAGCCAAAACCCATGTCCTGGTTCCACGACGCGGCGATGTGCCTGGCGTCGCCGCAGAGCACACCGGTCGCGACCACGATGAGGTCGCCCCCACCGGTGAGATCGACGGCCGTGACGAGCAGCTCGGGCGCGTCGGTGCTCCCGAACTCGCCCGAAGCGGGCTCGATGTGGAGCTGGAAGGCGGTCCCGGACTCGCAGCCGAGGATGAAGGCCCCGAGGACGAAGAGGGTGGGGGCGAGGCGGATGGGGGTCATGGCAAGCTGGGAAGCAAGGACCGTGCCGACGAGGGGCAGGGTCGCGTGGGCGATGCGCCGCGACCGTCCGCTGTCGACTCCGAGGCCGCCGCGCATCGCGCTGCGCCGTGCGAACCTGCAGTGGCGGGTCTGCGACGGCGCCCCCGCGCCGCTTGGGGCCGTGGTTGCGCGGGGAGGGGCGCCGCGCCACGGGCGAAGGCCGCGAATCGCGGGTTGCTTGGCGAGTGCAGCACCCCAGAGATCGGAGTTCTGTCGCCCCCCGGCGCCGCTCGGGGCGACGATTGCGCGGCGAGCGGCGCCGCTCGGGGCGAAGGTTGCGCGGCGAGAAGCGCCGCTCAACGGGCGAACGCCGCGAATCGCGGGCTGCTCGGCGAGCGGCGCCGCTCGGGGCGACGGTT
>SXOM01000334.1 GCA_005776735.1 Pseudomonadota bacterium | reverse complement strand
CGGCTGGTCCAGTCCCGTCTCGGCGCTCTGCTCCTCGAACCCGCCGCCGGCCTGGTTGTGCCACAGCCACATCTGGGTGTCGGGGTAGTCGCTCTCCACGAGCACCACGTCCTGCCACCCGTCGTTGTCGAAGTCGAAGAAGCCCGCCTGCAGGTCGCCGAGGTCGGAGTGGTTGCTTCCCGCCTTCCTGAGCAATCCCTGCTCGTCTTCGTTGCTTAGGCGTTCGAACTGGCCGGAGCCATCGTTGAGCAGGAGCTGGGACTGGTCGGCCGACTGCCCGGCCCACTCGTGCTGGATCTCGGTGTTGTACAGGTCCATGTCCCCGTCGTTGTCGAGGTCCCCACACACCGTGGTGAAGGTGTTCCCGGCGAGCCGCCCCTCCGCGTCGTCGTAGCCCGGCGTCCAGCTCGCGTAGGCCGTGTCGGGGCAGGCGTAGGCCGGCTCCAGCGGACAGTCTCCGGTCACCTCGCAATAGCAGACGTAGTAGAGGTTGTCCGAATAGTCCAGGTTGTCATCGGCATCCATGCCCGAACCTTCGCCCACCTCGGCCCACTCGCCGCCACGCTGCCCGAACATCAGGTTCCACGTCCGCGCGTAGGAGGACTGGATGAGCTCCGGCGCACCGTCGCCGTCGACGTCGCACGCGGTCGCACCGAACCCCGGGCGCCGACGTTTCCGGTCCTGCCAGTGGTCGGAGTTGAGCACGGGCTTGAGGTCCATCGCCGTGCCGTCGGTCACATCCTCGAACGTGCCGTCGCCGCGGCCGCGGTACAGCAAGGGGGGCCCGCTGTCCATGCTCCCGGAGTAGTCGGCGTACCAGTTGACCACCCACAGGTCGAGCACGCCGTCGCCGTCGACCTCGGTGAACGACGCCGACATCGTGGGCATCGCGCTCTCGCTCCCGACGCCGCTGTCCGCGAGGCGGGTGAAGTGGGCGCTGCCGTCGTTGAGGTAGACGGTGTTGCGCTCGCCGGTCACGTCGTCGTTGCCACGATCGTGGTACCGCCCGGCGAACAGGTCGAGGTCGCCGTCGCCGTCGACATCGCCCGCGGCGTAGGCGCCGTGCCCGGTGCCCGGGGCGCCGTCCTCGCCCACGAGCAGGCCGCTGTCGTCGGTGAAATCGACGAAGACCCGGCGGCCCCCTTCGTCCCGGTTCAGGAGCAGGCGGTGGTAGTACACCCCGCCCGCCGGATCGTCGCGCCCCTCGGCGACCGCCTCGTGGACCAGGAGGTCGGGCCACGCGTCACCGTCGGCGTCGAACGCGATCATCTGCCCGGCGGTGAACGGCGCGAGCCCCCACGCGTCGGTGGCCTCGACGAACGCGGTGGCGTCCTTGTCGAACCCCGCGGCTTCCCCGCCGCACGCCCAGCTCAGCCGCAGGCCGTCGGGCAACGTCGACGCCGGAGCGTCGCCGGAGTCGGTCGCGGTGGTGCACCCCCAGAGCCACGGCAGCAGGATCATCCGCCTACGCTACCCCAACCGCGTCGGCTATGCTTGCTCGATGCTGCTCCTGGCCCTCTACGCCTGCGTCGGCGACGTGATCCAACACACCGACAGCGCCGAGCCCGACGACACCGACGGGCTCGCCATCACCGCGCTCGATCCCGAATCGGGCCCCGCCGCTGGCGGCACGTTCCTGCGCATCGCCGGCGCAGGGTTCACGACCGCGAGCGCGGTGACCGTGGGCGGCGCGGCGTGCGCCGAGCTCACGTTCTTGTCCGCCGGAGAGCTGTACTGCACCACGCCCCCGGGCGCGGTGGGCGTGACCGAGGTGCGGGTGGCCGACGGCGAGGCCGAGGGCACCGCCCCGTTCACCTACCTGGCCGACGAGCCCGACACCGGCGACACCGGGGAGATCCTCCCGACCATCACCGGATGTACGCTCGACGCCCCCACGAGCATGACCGTCGAAGCGGAGGACTCGACGGCAGAAGTCACCGGCAGCGTCACCATCCCGGGGCGCACCGAGACCGAAGGCGAGCCGGTCGGCGTCGAGGCCCAGGTGGGCTACGGCGCCGCGGGTTCGGAGCCGTCCACCTGGTCCTGGGAGGAGATGTCGTGGTCGGTCCAGGCCGGGGCCGCCGACCAGTACTCCGGCAGCTTCGAGGCCGATCGGGAGGGCACCTACGACTACACCGTCCGGTTCCGCGCCGAACGCCAGGAGTGGGTCGTGTGCACCGCCGGCGACGGGAGCTACGGCTCGGTCGAGGTGACCGCGCCGACCGACGAGGAGCCCGTCGAGTACTGCCACCTGCAGTGGCCGTGCGCGCTCACGGTCGCGCCGGGGGCCACCAGCGAGGCGGTGTACGCCTGGATCTACCAGGGAGGGGTCACCCAGGGCGCCGGCCAGGGCGCCAACATCGAGATGGAGCTCGGGGTGGGTGTGGCGGGCAGCGACCCGCTGCTCGGCTGGAACTGGTCGCTGATGAGCTATTTCACCGACAAGGACGGCATGATCGAAGGAGACATGGCCAATGACGAGTACCGGGGCACCTTCGTCGGTCCGGCCGTCGCGGGCACCTACGACTACGCCGTTCGTGCCAGCGCCGACAGCGGCCTGACGTGGACGTTGTGCGACCTCGGCGGCGACTCGTGCAACCAGGGCGGCTCCACCGACGGCTACGACGACCCGGGCGTCTGCACCGTGGAGTGACCTCGGCGCGGGTTACGCGCCGCGGCCATGTCCAAGCTCGGCCGCCTCGCGAAGCTCGGGAGCCTGACCACCCGCGTCACCGGCTCGTACCTCGGTCAGCAGCTCGCGGGCCTCGTGCAGAGCGAATCCGCCCGCAAAGAGGCGCTGGACCGCCTGCACATCGAGAACGCCGGCCGGCTCGTGGCCAACCTCGGCAGCCTCAAGGGCGCGGCGATGAAGGTGGGGCAGGCCGTCGCCCAGGTCATCGACACGGTCGACGTGCCCCCCGAAGCGCGCGCGCTCCTCGGGAAACTGCACGACAAGGCGGAGCCGGTGCCCTGGGAGGTCGTGCGCGCCCGCATCGAGGCCGAGCTCGGCGGCCCGCTCGACACCCTCTTCCGTTCGGTCGACCCGTCGCCCCTGGGCACGGCGTCGCTCGGGCAGGTGCACGCCGCCGTGCTCCCCGACGGCACCGAGGTGGTCGTGAAGGTGCTGCACCAGGGCGTCGAAGACGCCGTGGCGAGCGACCTGGGGGCGCTCAAGAACCTGCTCGTCAGCGGTCGGGTCCTGCGGCGGAGCAAGGAGGAGATCGACGCCTGGTTCCAAGAGATCCAGGCCCGCCTGGACGAAGAGGTCGACTACGAGGTCGAAGCGCGCAACCTCGAGGACTTTCGCCGGGTGCTGCAGAACGACCCCGACGTGGTCGTGCCCCGGGTGCACCGCGGGTGGACCACGCGGCGTGTGCTCACGATGGAGCGCCTGCACGGAAAGCCGCTCCCTGCGTTTGTACAGACCGGCTCCCCCGAAGCGAAGCAGCGGGCCGGGGTCGCGCTCGGCCGGGTGTTCTTCGACCTGTACTACGGGCACCGGATGATCCACGCCGATCCTCACCCGGGAAACTACCTGTTTCAGCCCGACGGCAAGATCGGACTGCTCGACTTCGGCTGTGTGCGGTACTTCGACCTGGAGTGGGTGGCCGACTACGGCGCGTGTGCCATCTACACCCGCCGCGACCAACGTGAGCCGATGATGCGGCACGCCGTGCGCCTGGGCGCGCTCACCGAGCGCGACGCCGACGCGGAGGACACCCTGTGGATCCTCGGCCGCGCCATCGGGATCCCGTTCCGCGGCGGCCCGTTCACCACCGGCGGCCCCGAAGACGACGCGCACGAGCAGATCGCCCGGATCATGCCCAAGGTGGCGGTCAACCCGAAGCTGCGCGCGCCGCGCGAGCTCGTCTTCCTGCACCGCGCGCTCGGCGGGATCTACAGCATCAATCGCCAGCTCAAGCCTCGCACCGACTGGGGCGAGATCATCGAGACCGCCTACGCCCGCACCCTCCGCGACGTCGGCCGCACGCTGCAGGAGTAGGG
>SXOM01000333.1 GCA_005776735.1 Pseudomonadota bacterium | reverse complement strand
GCGGGCGCACCCGCCAGCGCCGCCCGGAGCGGCTGAGCGCGGCCACGGGGCTAGCCGACCGCGAGCAGGTAGCCGAGCACGATGCCGAGCAGCAGGGCCACGCCGCCGGACACGACGACGCCGCCCACCACGCCGAGCAGGCCGGCGCCCCCCGGCGACGGAGACGGCTGCGGTGCCGACGAGCGGGCCACCAGCTTCACCGGGTGGGTCCGCTTTTCCCCGCCGCGGTCGATCACCACTTCGACGTAGACCGCGCCGCCCTCGAAGCGGGCCCCCCCCACGCGCTCCACGCGGGCCCCCACCCACCCGGCCGGGTCGACCTCGGCCTCGATGAGCTCGCCCATCGGGGGCAACGGCTCCTTCTCCCGCGGCGCTGCCACGGGGGGCGGGGGCGGCGGCGGCAAGACCCGGCCCTGGTGCGGCGCGGTCACCACCGGAGGCCTGGGCGCGGGCGGGGGCGCCGCCGGGGGCGGCGGCAGGTTGGCCCGGGAGGGGCGAGACACCACCATCTCGGGCTGAACCGCGACCGGGGGCGGCGGCGCAGCCGCGGGAGGGGGCGGCGGCGCCGGCGCCGCCACGGCGGTGCCCTCCGCCGCGGAGTCGCGCTTGCCCTCGAGGTACTCCCCGGCACGCTCCACGTTGGCGAGCAGGAACGCGTCGACGTCGGCCGCCTTGACGTGCCCGCCGGACTTCAACTTCTGACCGCGCTGCTCTTCGAACGGGCGGACGCGCTTGATCTTCTCGAGGTGGTCGCGGATGACCTTCTGGTCGCTCTCGGCGTGCGCCCGATCGACCGCGGTGAGCGTGACCGCCGTTTCGCGACCGGCGAGGTTGTCGCGGATGCGCTGCGCGGCGAGGTCGGTGACCGCCTTGAGCGTCTCCATCACGCCCTTGCCCTCGAACGCCACCGCCTCGACCATCGGGACGCCGAAGGGGTTGAGGTCGGCCTCGAGGTCCTGAACCGGGCGCGCCGTCGGGAGGTCGCGCTTGTTGAGCTGAATCACCAGCGGGATGCTCGCGAGGTCGAGCCCGTGGCTGCGGAGGTTCTCCTCAAGGTCGATCAACGCGTCGACGTTGGAGTCGCCCCGATCGTCCGCCGAGTCGGCCACGAAAACCACCGCGTCGGCGCCCTGGAGCACGACCTTCCGCGTCTCCTTGTAGAAGACCTGGCCCGGGACCGTGAACAGCTTGAACTTGGCGTGGAAGCCGGCGATCTGGCCGAGCTGGATGGGCACGTAGTCGAAGAAGAGCGTACGTTCCTCGGCCGTGGCCATCGTGTGCAGGTCGCCGCGCTGGGCGTCGGGGACCAGGCCGTGCAGGACCTGCACGTTCGTGGTCTTGCCGGAGAAAGCCGGCCCGTAGTACACGATCTTCGCCTCGATCTCTCGCCGGGCGAAGTTGATGACCGCCATGCCCGCCGTCTAACGCGGCCGGTTAGGCACCGCCGCCATGAGCCCGCTGATCCCCTACTTCTCGGACCCCGCCATCACGATCCCCGGTTTGGGCCTGGAGATCCACGCCTTCGGCGTGCTCGTGGCCGCGGGCTTCATGCTCGGGGGCCGCGTCGCCCAGGCCAAGGCCGACCGCTTTGGTGGCAGCGGCGACGCCGTGAATCGCCTGATCGGGTGGTTGGTGCTGGGGGTGTTCCTCGGCGGCCACTGGGGCCACCTGTTGATGTACAAACCGGAGGAGCTCGCGGGCGAGTGGCCCCGCCTCCTGCGGTTCGCGGAGATCGTCTTCTCGGGCCGCGTGCCCCACGGCGACGAGGTCCCGGTCACCCTGCAGTTCTGGCACGGCTTGTCGAGCTTCGGCGGGTTCGCGGTGTGCGTGCCGATCACCATCTGGTTCTTCCGCCGCGAGAAGATGGCCTTCTGGCCCAACGCCGACGGCCTGGCCATCGGCCTGTCCCTCGGTTGGTTCTTCGGTCGGATGGGCTGCTTCACGGCCCATGATCACGCGGGAACGCAGACCGACTTCTACCTGGGCGTGTACGGCATGTGCCCGGGCAACAACCCGACCGTCGCCTGCCACGACCTCGGCCTGTACGAGGCGATCTGGTCGCTGAGCGTGTACCTGCTCTTCTTGTGGCTCGACCGCGTCCGCCGGCCCAACGGCTTCTACGTCGGCATGCTCGCGGCGCTCTACGGTCCGTACCGCTTCGTCTCCGACTTCTTCCGCCCCGAAGAGACCGACACCCGCTACGGCGGCCTGACGCCCGCGCAGTACGGGTCGATCTTCCTCACGCTGCTGGCGGTGTGGATCTTGCGGTCGATGAAGGCCAACGCGCCGGCCGACCCCGCCCGTTGAGCCGCGCGGCGCCGTCCCGCCCCGATCGAGCTCGGGACGGGCCGCAGGCGCCGCCCAACTACCGCAACCCGACCCGCGACAGGAGCTCGGGCAGGCCCGCCAGCGCCGCACCCCGATGGCTGATCGTGTCCTTTTCACCTGCAGAAAGCTCGGCCATCGTACGTCCTGGCGTCGCGACCGGAAGGAAAAGCGGGTCGTATCCGAAGCCCCCGACCCCGCGCGCGACGACGCCGATGGCGCCTTCGCACGCGCCGGCGGCCGTGGCCTCGCCGCCCGGGCCGACCAGCGCGACGACACACCGGTAGCGCGCGGTACGGTCGGTGCGGGCGCCGAGCTGCGCCAACAGGAGCGCATTGTTGGCGTCGTCGCGGCCTTCGGGGCTGAACCGCTTGCTGTGCACGCCGGGCCGGCCCCCCAACGCGTCGACCTCGAGGCCGGAATCGTCCGCGAGCGCCCACAGGCCCGTGGCCTCGTGGACGAAGCGAGCCTTCTGCAGGGCGTTCGCTTCGAACGTCGCGCCGGTCTCGGGCGGGTCGCCGAGCTCGGGGGCGAGCGGCAACCACTCCACCCAAGGTGCGATGCGCGAGAGCTCGACGATCTTGTGGGCGTTTCGCGACGCCAGGACCAGCCGGATCACCGCAGCGCCTCGACCTGGGCCGCGGTGATCTGCGCGATGGCACGACGGCCGAGCCCGAGCATGACCAACAGGTCCTCCTCGGCGTAGGGCTCGCCCTCGGCGGTGCCCTGGACCTCGACGAGCTGGCCCGCCCCGGTCATCACCAGGTTCATGTCGACCTGCGCGGCGGCGTCTTCTTCGTACGGGAGGTCGGCGACGGTGCGGCCGCCGACGATGCCCACGCTCACCGCGGCGACGCTGTGCCGGAGCGGGAGGCGCGGGAGCGCGCCCCGATCGACCAGCTTGCGGAGCGCCAGCACCAGCGCCACGTACGCCCCGTTGATGCTCGCGCAGCGCGTGCCGCCGTCGGCCTGCAGGACGTCGCAGTCCAGCGTGATCTGCCGGACCCCCAGGGCGCGCATGTCGACGGTGGCCCGGAGCGCGCGCCCGATCAGGCGCTCGATCTCGGCGGTGCGCCCCTTCTTGTCGTTGCGCCCTTCGCGTTCGCTTCGGGTGTGCGTGGCGCGGGGGAGCATGCGGTACTCGGCGGTCACCCACCCCTTGCCCGACTCGCGGAGCCACCGGGGCACGTCCTCCTGCACGCTCGCGGTGCACCAGACGTGGGTGCCGCCCATGCGCACCAAGCACGAGCCCTCGGCGTGCGCGCTCAGACCGAGCTCGAAGCGGAGCGGGCGCAGCTCGTCGGCGGCGCGGCCGTCGGCACGCAACTTCATGCGTCCACCCGCACGCGCCAGGTGCTCGCCTCGGCGCCGTCCATCACCACGATGCCCTGGGCGTCGAGCTCGGCGCGCAGCGCGTCGGCACGGGACCAGTCCTTGGCGGCGCGCGCGGCCGAACGGGCGGCGACCAACTCGTCGACCGCTTCGACACTCCGGCCCTGCTCGCGCAGGCGCTTGACCTTGGCTTCGTCGAAGTAGGCGGCGGGCGTGAGCGCCGCCACCCCGAAGACCTGGGCCACCGCGGCGAACGCCGCCTGCGCCGGGCGCAAGACGTCGGCGCCCTTCGCGCGCGCCTTCTTGTCGTTGCCGAACCGGTTGACCGCACGCACCAGGTCGAAGAAGTGGCCGAACGCCGCCGGACTGTTGAAGTCTTCGTCCATCGCGGCGTCGAAACGTTCGACGAACCCGGTCGCGAGGCGGTGCACCTCCTTGGCCACTTCGCCGAGCTGCTCGACCGGGGCGCCGACCCCCTTGGCCACCACCTCGTCGACCGTCTCCTTCGCCACGTACACCCGGTCGAGCGCCCCCAGCGAGTCGGCCAGCCGCGCGTCGGAGAACGGCAACGGCGAACGATAGTGCGTACCGACGTACAACAAGCGCAGCGCCTCGGCCGGCACGCGCTTCACGATGTCGCGGATCTGGACGACGTTGCCGAGCGACTTGGACATCTTGACCGGCTCACCGGCGGCGTCGACCAACGTGAGGTGGCCGTTGTGCATCCAATAGCGGGCGAACGGCGCGTGGCCGGACGCGCACTCGGACTGCGCGATCTCGTTTTCGTGGTGGGGGAAGACCAGGTCGATCCCGCCGCCGTGGATG
>SXOM01000046.1 GCA_005776735.1 Pseudomonadota bacterium | reverse complement strand
GGCGACGCGCTGCTGCTGGCCGCCGCTGAGCTGGCTCGGGCGGCGGTTCATGTACGCTTCGAGCCCCACGTCCACCAGGGCCTTGCGCACGCGGCCTTCGCGATCGTCGTCGATGCCCGCCAGGCGCAGGGCCAGGTCGACGTTTTCGGCGGCGGTCAGCACGGGGATGAGGTTGAACGACTGGAAGATGAACCCGACCCGCTGCGCGCGCACCTGGCCGAGCGCTTCGTCACCGAGGGTCGCGACGTCCTTCCCGTCGAGGAAGACGTGGCCGGAGCTCGGGCGATCCAGGCAACCGATGAGGTTGAGCGCGGTGCTCTTCCCGCTCCCGGACGGGCCGGCGAAGACCGTGAACTCCCCGGCGCCCACCCCCACCGAGACCCCCCGGAGGGCGGCGACCACGAGGTCGCCCATGGGGTACTCCTTCTTCACGTCGCGCAGCTCGCAGATCATCGCATCCTCAGAAGCTGTAGCGCGCCCAGGCGTTGAGGGTCGCGGCCGGGACGAAGCCCGACAGGTTGGCGGACTTGTTGCCCACGTGGACCACGAACTCGTCCTCGGGAGGGACGAACTCGCCGTCCTCCCCCACCGGGATCTGCGCGCCCACGTGCACCTGGAAACGCTCCCCGAGGAGCACACTCGCGTCGGGCACGAGCATGCCGGTGCCGTCCTGGACGTTGACGATCGCCACCGTCTGCACCGCCCAGTCGGTGAGGAACTGCACGTTGAGCACCCCGTGGACGTAGTGCTGGCCGAGCGTGAGCCGCGACGACAGCGGCTCGGCGTCGGCGTCGGCGTTGGTGCCGGACGTGCTGAACGGGCAGCTGTAGGGGGGCGCGACCGCCGCCCCCGAGCGCAAGCTGTAGTCGTAGTCGGCGGCGTCGGCCTCGCCGGTGCCGTCGTAGCGGTACTCGGCGGCGACGTAGAAGCGGTCGAGCACCGGCAGGCTGTAGTCGAGGCCGACGACCACCTCGGGCCCTTCGGGGTCGACCGCGTCCTGGTCGCCGTGCCAGCCGCCCTCGACCCACCACCCCACCTCGAGCTGCCCGCGCAGGTCGGCGCCGGCGAACCAGTGGCCGTCCATCTTGTAGCTGGCCACCGCGCTCCAGTCGGTCTCCAGCGCGTGCAGGGTGACCTTCGCCGCGCCCGCCATCGGCCAGTCCTGCGCCTCCGGGAGCTCGCCCGCATCGGTCTTCTCGAACGCGCTCAGGTCGTCTTCGAGGGCGAGGAGCAGCACGCCGTCGAGCGCCGGGGTGGGCGAGATGTTGGCCCGAACGGCGTTGACCCCCTTCCGTTCGCGCCACGGCTCGGCCGCCACCACCTCGCTCACGAGGTCCGACGGGTGGAAGACCAGGGCACTGCCCCAGTTCACCGCCTGCCGCCCCACCCGCACGTCGACCTTCTCGCCCAGGAAGTCGACGTACAGGCGCTCGACCGTGAGGTACTCCTGCACGTCGTCGAAGCTGTAGTCCTCGACGCGGGTGCAGTACTCCTCGAGGTCGGGGCCCACCTCGGACGCTTCGAGGAACAGGGCGAGCTCGTCGGCGGTGTCGCGCCCCTGCGCCAGCGTACCCTCGACCGCCGCGAACGCGCGGACCCGGTCGCCCGTTCGCACCTCGAACGTCGGCCGCACCTTCTCGATCGCCGTCCAGGGGGTGCCCTCGACGTCGACCTGGTACATCCCGCGCACCTCGGCGTACCCGCCCACCTCGGCGTCGACCGTCATGTGTCCCCCTTCCGCAACGCCGCGAGGCGCTCGATCCACCCTTGCCGGACGCCGACCACCGCTTCGCCCATGTAGTCGGCGAACGCCACCGTCTCCGCGAGGCGCGCCCGCGCGGCCGGCCGGTCGGCCCCCGCCGTCTGCAGCCCACTCTGGGCGAGCTGGCGGGCGGCGCCGGTGATGACGAGCACCAGGTCGTAGCGCCGCTCCCACGCGCGGGGGCTCCACTGGTAGTACGTCTTGCGGTTGCCGAGCACCGACACCACGTCGACCATGCCCAGCGCGACGAAGTTGCGCAGGTTGGTGGACGCGCTCGCCTTGGCCACCTTGAGCGCCGCCGCCACCTCGTCGAGCGTGGCCGGCTCCTCGGCGAGCAGCAGGTACGCGAGGATGCGGCCGCCGATGCGCGGCAGGCCGAACCCCTCGAAGAAGAGCCCCTGGCTCTCCACGAACTCGGTCTCGGCCTCGGTCAACGCCCGCACGTTCCCCTCCCCCGACGCCCTCGTCATAGGTCGTACAGTACGTTCAGTCAATACTGAACGAGCACGTTTTTCGACTCAGTAGGCGACGATCGAGTCGACAGCGTACTTTTCGAGGGCCTTCCGGCCGTCGAGGAAGCCGAGCTCGATCACGAACCCGAACCCGACGACGTGGGCGCCCAGGCGCTCCACCAGCCGCGCGGTGGCCAACGCCGTGCCGCCGGTCGCGATGAGGTCGTCGACGATGAGCGCCCGCTGGCCCGCGGACAACGCGTCCTCGTGCAGCTCGAGCGTGGCGTGGCCGTACTCCAACGCGTAGCTCTCCGACACCTTGTGGTAGGGGAGCTTGCCCGGCTTGCGCGCCGGCACGAACGGCACCCCGAGCCGCATCGCGAGCGGCATCCCGAAGAGGAACCCGCGCGACTCCATGCCGACCACCGCGTCGACGCCCCGGGCGTGCCACGCGTCGGCGAAGCGGTCGGTGATGGCGGCCATCAGGGCGGGGGCGCTGAGGACCGGCGTGAGGTCCTTGAACAGGAGGCCCGGCTTGGGGAAGTCGGGAACGTCGCGGATCGTGGACTTCAGGCGCGATTGCAGGTCAGACACGGGCCACCTTCCGGGTTTGGTACCACTTGATGAACGTCCATCCCGCGCCGAGCCCGAAGACCAGGAGCACGAACCACAGCAGGTCGTGCTTGATGACGTGGGACAACGCCGCGGGATCGTCGAGGAGGTCGGGGCGCGCGCCGAGCGTCTTCTGGCCGAAGATCGCCAGCACGGCGCACCACAGCGTCGACCCGACGAAGGTGACCGCGGCGAACGACCAGAACGGCAGGCGCACGAGCCCGGCGGGAAAGCCGATGAGGTGGCGCACCACGGGGAGCAGCCGCGCGAAGAAGACACCGGGCAGCGCGAACTGCGCCAACCACGCCTCGGCGAGCGCGAGGCGCTCGGGCGGGAGCAGGAAGTAGCGCCCCCATCGCGCCACGAACGCGCGGCCGGCCGTGTAGGTGAGCCCGTAGCAGAGGCTGGAGCCGAAGGTGCTGCCGAGGCCGCCGGCGAGGATCACGCCGGGCAGGCTCATCTTGCCCTGCGCCGCCCAGTAGCCGGCGGGGGGCATGATGATCTCGGACGGGACCGGCACGATCGTGCTCTCCAACGCCATCATCGTGAACACCCCGGCGTAGCCGGCGTCGCGGGACCACTCGAACCAGGTGCGGAGCAGGTCGTGGAACACTCAGGACTCCAGGCCCAGCGCCCGCACGGCGGCGAGGGCATCGTGGGCGGTCATGTCGAGCGACATCGGCGTGAGCGTGGCCCACCCCGACAAACACAGCGGGCCGTCGGCGCCGGCCTCGCCGTCGAACCGATCGTGCGGGCCGCCGATCCAGTAGTAGCGCTTCCCGCGGGGGTCGACCGACTCCTTCACCATCGGAGCGTAGCGGCGCCGCGCGAGCGGCGCGACGCGGAGCCCCTTGAGCGCCGCCAGCGGCACGTTGGGCACGTTGACGTTGAGCACCTGCCCGAGCGCCAACGGGGCGTCGATGACCGCCTGCGCCACGCGCACGGCCACGTGCATCGCCGTTTCCCAGTGCAGCTCGCGCGAGCCGTCGGGCACGTGCAACGACACCGCGATCGCGGGCAGGTCGTTGGCCGCCCCTTCGCGCGCGGCGGCGACCGTGCCGGAGTACAGGACGTCGGTACCCAGGTTGGAACCCCGGTTGATCCCCGAGATCACGAGGTCGGGCATGACCGGCAGGAGCCCGTGCACGGCGAGGTACACCGCGTCGGCCGGGGTGCCGGTGACCGCCCATCGCCGCGGCCCGTACTCGATCACCCGCAAGGGCTCGTACATCGTGAAGCTGTGGCTCTTGGCGGACTGCTCGGTGGCGGGCGCCACCGTGTAGACCTCGCCCAGGGGGGCCACGGCCCGCTCGAGGGCCTCGAGCCCGGCCGCCTCGATGCCGTCGTCGTTGGAGAGGAGGATCCGCACGCCGGGCGCTGATATCAAGAATCGCGCGGGCGGGCGCCCGGTGCGGCGGGATAAGGCGCCCGCGTGCGACCGCGCTACAAAGACCTGTTCGACCGCATGCGGGACCCCGACCCGGTCGCGGCCGACGCGGCGTTCGACGCGGTGCTCTTCGACCGCGAGGGCGCGCTCCCCGACCTGATCGAGTGCCTCGACCGCAGCAAGAAGGACGCGGTGCTGCGCTTCTTGTGTGTGCAGTTGCTCGGCTTCTCCGGCGCGCGCGGGGCAGTGGCGCCGCTCATCGCCGCGCTCGACGATCGCGACGGCGTGGTCCGCGCCGAAGCGTGCCGCTCGCTGGAAGACTTGCGGGCGGCCGATGCGCTCGGCGCGCTGCGCGTGTGCCTGGACGACGTCGACGCCGAGGTGCGGCTGGCTGCCGCCGAGGCCATCCTCGCGATCGAGGGCCGCGGCGCCGCCGACGACGAGTAGCGGCCGCGGCTCGGCCGCCGCCCGCTTTGTAGCCCACCCCCCGCCGCGCGCCGGCTCCACCACGCGGTGGTCGCGCCGGCCCGTCCCCCGCGGCTATGACGGCGGCAGGTACCCCCCGTGCGCGCCCTCTTCTTCGTACCACCGGTACAACTCAGCCGGCATGGCCTGGCCGTGGACCGCGTCTACGGCTGCAACTACGGCTACGACTACAAGCCGCCGGTGCACTTTCTCCAGCTCGCGACGGTGGCGCAGGCGCGCCTCGGGTGGGACGTCCGCCTGGTCGACTGTCCCGCCGAAGGGATGGACCTGGCCGCGTTCGACGCCCTCGCCCGCAGCGAACGGTGGGACGTCGCGGTGTCGCACAGCGTCTACCTCTCCGCCGAGGAGGACATCCTGGCGATGCGCCGCCTGCGCGAGTGCAACCCCGGCCTCCGGGCCGTCTACATGGGCACCGCCCCCACGTGGCGGCCCGACGAGTTCGTCGACGACGACCGCACGTGGTGCCTGCTCGGCGAGCCGGAGGCCACCCTCCAGGAGCTCGACGAAGCGTGGCGCGGGGAGCGCACGCTGGAGTCCGTGGCCGGCCTGGCCCGCCGAGAACGCGGCGCCATGGTGCGCAGCGGCTTCCGCCCGCTCCTCGACGTGTCGGCGCTGCCGATGCCCGACCGCCGCCTGTTGCGCGGGCGCTACCGGGCCAACCGCCTGGACGTGCACCCGATCACCACGATGGTCGTGAGCCGCGGTTGTGGGTTCCGCTGCACCTTCTGCACGCCCAACGCCATCGATCAGATGATCGAGCTCGAGTTCAAGCGGCTGCAGCCCACCTACGTCGAGCGCCCGCCGCTCCGCAAGCGCACCGTCGACCAGATCGTCGCCGAATTCGAGGACATCGCCGCGCTCGGCTACCAGGGCGTCGAGGTGGCCGACAACATCTTCACCTGGGGCAACCCGCGCACCCGCCAGATCTGCGAGCGCATCGCCCCCCTCGGCCTGCACTGGTTGTGCCTCGCACGCGCCAACATGCTCCACGACCCGGCCACGCTGCGCGCCATGGCGGGCGCGGGCTGCAAGCTGGTCTACATGGGCAGCGAGAGCTTCGACGACGGCCTGTTGGACGACATGGCCAAGGACCTCAAGGTCAAAGACGTACACAAGGCCGTGCAGACCTGCCGCGAGGCCGGCGTACACCCCGAGGTGAGCGTGCTGATGGGGGCGTCGCAACACGAGACGTGGCGCACCCTGTTCAACAGTTGGCGCGCCGCGCGCAGCCTGGGCACGCGGTTTGTGCACTACTCGGTGGCGCTCCCCTCCCCGTCCACCGAGCTCTACGACATCGCCCGCCGCGAAGGCTGGTTCACCGAGGGCGACTTCTTCCCCGTCGACAACCAGCGTGACGCGATCGTCGACCTGCCCCACCTGCGCGCCTGGGAGCTGAAGCTCGCGCTCAAGCTGGCCTACTCCGCGCAGTACCTGAGCCCGTCGGGCCTCGCCAAGACCGCCCGCGGGGTGTCGGGGTTGGCCGACCTCAAGCACAAGGCGCGGAGCGCCCGCCGCCTCTTCCGCTTCCTCGGCAGCCGTACGCCGCCGCGCCCGGTGCCGCCGGGCCGGGTGACCCCGCCCGAGCTGCAGCCCGACTGAGCTGCTACCGACAGGTCGGGTCGCTCCCGTCGCAGTCCATGTCGACGCCGTCGCCGCAGGCGTCGGGCGCGGCCGGGTTCATGTCCGCGCGCGCGTCGTTACAATCGCCCGCCCGCTTGACGAAGCTCTCCGGGGCGTCGCACCGCGTCAGGGCCGCGTCCGGGTCGCCGTACCCGTCGCCGTCGACGTCGGCGTAGCGGAGGTCCTCGCCGGTGTCGAAGCAGAAGCTGCCGGTGTCGAAGGCGACGAAACCCGTCTCGGGCGGGGAGGCGAAGCTGCACGCGCCGAGCAGGAGCCAGAACATGCGGCAGTGTAGCCACCTCCTCCGCGGATTGCGCCCGGCTTCCGACGCCCCGCGCACCGGCGTGCGCCCCGCGCCCGCCCCGGCCCGAACCGCGGACGGTCGCGGCGGGGCGCCCGGGCGTCGCGGTCCGCCGATTTTCGCGCTAAGCTGCCGGCCGTGCGTCCGACTTTGCCCGCCCTCGCGCTCCTCGCCGGTTGCGGATTCGGTCTGCACCCGAACACGCCGGAAGGCATCGCCGCGTTCTACGACGATTCGGGCGGGTTCACCGGCGACACCGACACCGACACCGACACCGACGCCGACATCCAGCCGGAGATCGAGTCGATCGAGCCGACCTGGGGCACCACCGCGGGCGGCACCGAGGTCACGTTGTACGGGGTCTTCGACGACGACGCGTCGGTGCGGGTGGGCGGCGTCGAGGCCGAGCTGCTCACGGTGCTGCCCAAGAAGGGCAAGCTCACCTTCCTGACGCCCGAAGCCGGCGACGAAGGCACGGTCAACGTGGTGCTCGACAGCGCCGGCGAGACCGCGAAGCTCGAGGACGCGTTCACCTACTACCTCGATGGCACCGGGCTCGCGGGGCTCATCGGCGCGGTGTCGTGGACCGACCAGGTGGGCGACTACTGGGCCAGCGCCCCGTCCGACTCGGGCTACGCGTGGCTCATTCCCGTCGTGCCCGCCGAGTTCGACTGGGGCCGGGTCTACGCCAACGCGCTGGACACGTGCGAGTCCGACCAGAGCTACAGCTACGCGCCGTCGCTCACCTCCTACGACCTCGGCAACGGCGCCACGGCGTCGTTGGCGTCGGGCGCCAAGACCATCGACCTGACGTGGGACAGCGCGGGCGGCCAGCTCGTCCGCGAGACGGTGGTGGCCGGGCAGTTCGCCGCCGGCAGCTCGTACGACCTCACCGAGCTCGTGCCGTCCAACGACAGCATCCCCGAGTACGCGGTGGCGGGCGCGGTCGACACCCCCGCGGCGTTCACCGTCGCCGCGCCCAACATCACCGGCGCGGCGCCGCCCCAGGTGTCCAAGACCATGGCGGTCTCGTGGTCGGGCGGGGCGGCCGCCGATGGCGTCTTCATCAGCTTGGGCCTCGTCAACTCCGGGGGCAGCGCCTACCAGGAGACGGTGAGCTGCCACGTGCGCGACGACGGCTCGTTCAACATCCCGAGCGGCGCGTTCGAGACGAGCTGGCCGGTCGACCGGCAGATCAACATCTTCGTGTCCCGGTACAAGGTCGCGTCCGCCACCATTCCGTACAACGGGGCCGACGTGATGGTGCTCGGCGAGTACACGGTGTTCGGGGCCGGCTTCACCAAGTGAGGCCCGACGGCGCCGCCGTCCGGCTCCTCGGCGTGCGCATCGACCCGGTCGACCGGCAAGGCCTGCTCGACCGCGTCGCCGCGGCGATCGCGGCGCGTGCGTCGATCACCGTCGCGTACGCCAACGTGCACGTCCTCAACGTGGCGCAGGGCGCCCCCGACCTCCAGGCGTTCCTCGCGGCCGCCGACCTCGTGTATTGCGACGGGGTGGGGGTGGTGTACGGCGCGCGCCTCACCGGGCAGCACCTGCCCGAGCGCATGACCGGCGCCGACTGGATCTGGGACTTCGCCGCCCGCGCCGAGGGCAACTGGCGCGTCTTCTGGGTGGGCGGCGAGCCGGGGGTCACCGCGGCGGCAGCGGCGGCGCTCCAGGCGCGCCACCCGGGCCTGGGGATCGACACCGACCACGGCTTCCACACCGACATCGCCCCGCTCCTCGCACGAATCAACGCGTTCGCTCCCGACGTCGTGCTGGTGGGGATGGGCACGCCGACGCAGGAGCGGTGGATCGCCCGTTGGCGCGGGGCGATCGATGCGCCGGTGGTGTGGGCGCTCGGCGCCACGCACGACTTCGTCTCGGGTCGCGTCTCCCGCGGCCCGGCGAGCTTGCACCAGAACCAGGAGTGGCTGGCGCGCCTGTGGGTCGATCCACGACGGTTGTGGCGGCGCTATCTGCTCGGCAACACCGCGTTCATCGTGCGTGTCGCCCGTCAGCGGCTCACGAGGCCTTCGGGCGGCGCCTGATTCCCGGCCGCTCCCCGCGGCGGGGCGGGACGGCG
Source organism: Pseudomonadota bacterium (assembly GCA_005776735.1). GTDB lineage: Bacteria > Myxococcota_A > UBA796 > UBA796 > SXON01 > SXON01. The sequence goes on along the minus strand of SXOM01000046.1, from coordinate 693 downwards.
CCGCGCTCCGACTACGGCGCCACCAGCTCCGACAAGGTGGCCCGGCCCTGCACGAAGCGCTCGGCCACCGCGGGGTCGAGGGTGGTCGCCGCGCGGGTGCCGTCGCCCTCCATGATGATCTCGAACGGGTCGACCTGGAGGTTGTACTTGAGCTTGTAGCGCCCGACCGCGAGCCCGATGGCGCCGAGGTCGCGGTTCTGGTCGGGGCCGGGCTTGAAGGTGACGTGCACCTCGGCCGCGGCGGGGTCGTCCTTCTTGCGGCCGGTCCAGCGCACGACCGGCGCGCGCACCGAGACCACCTGCACGCCGAGCTGCTGCAGGTCCAGGAGCAGGGCGTCGTCGAGGTCGCCGGGGCCGCGCACTTCGCGCACCGGGCCGATGTGGGCCTTGCGCAGCTCGGCTTCGACCGCGGCGAGCGGGTCGACCGGGCGGGGGGTGCGCGCCTTGCCGACCGACACCACCGGGGCGGCGGTGGGGCTGGAAAGCTCGAGCACGGCCCACGCGCCGCCGAGGAGCAACATCAGGACCAGGATCATCCCGAAGAGCCGCCCGGGGCGGACCAGGGGCACGGGTGCGTCGGCGGGCGGCGGACGCACCGGCTCGCGCGCACGCCGCGGGAAGTCGATGACCTCGCCGGGCGGCACCGGCGTGGTCGGCGGCGTGGGCGGGGGCGTGGGCCGCGGTCGGGGCGCG
>SXOM01000332.1 GCA_005776735.1 Pseudomonadota bacterium | reverse complement strand
CCGCGCGGCGGCTGCGGCCCCGAGCGGCCGAAGGCCGCGATCCGGACGGTCGCGGCGCGGCGCCCTACTACGCTCCGGGGGTTCCGCAGGTGAGCCATGCGTCGAGGAGCACCTTGTCCGCGTCGTCCAGGCCCCCCTGCGGGGGCATCGTCGGCGCTTCGCCGAGCGTCGTCACCAGGATGCGCTCGGCCCACGACCACGCGTCGGCGGCGGTGTCGAAGGTGACGTTCTCGGGTGCGCCGTGGCGATCGGGGCTCGAGGCCGCGTGGCAGGTCTGGCAGCTCTCGGTGAGAAACCCGGCGCCGAAGGACTCCCAGCTCGCGTAGGGAGCGTCCGCGCACGGATCGGCGGTCTCCGTGCGCTCGGCGTCCGCGGTCGCGCAGGCGAGTACGAAGAGGATCACGCGAGCACGCCGGTGAGCGGCTCCACGCCGCTCACGTACGCGCCCGGATCGATGTCCGCGAGGGCCAGGAGCGTGGCCCCGACGGCCTCGGCGGACAAGGTCTGGCCGGCCTCGTCGACCTCGGCGCTGGCGGGGTCGACGGGCCGCCCGTACCAGTTCTCGTCCCAGCTCCCGACGGTGCGGTCGCCGGCGAGGCCGTCGCCGAAGAGGAGCACGCTGGTGAACGGCCAGTGGTCCTTGCCGGAGAAGCCGTTGAGCGCCGGCGTCCGCCCCATCTCGGACAGCACCACCACGGTGGTCTGGTCGGCGAGGGTGCCGCCGTCGTCGCCCTCGGTCGCCTCCAGGCGCGCCTGGAGCTGCAAGAGCCCCGCGAACAACGACTCCCAGAGCGGCGACTGGAGGTCGTCGTTGGCCGCGTGGGTGTCCCAGGTGCCGGCGGTCCCGCCGGAGAGCGTCACGCACCGCGAAACGCCCCGCGTCAGCGCGTCGATCGCGACCGGGAGCTGCGATTCGAGGTCGCCCGACGTGGAGAAGTCCATCTCGTACTGCAGGTCCTTGAGCGCCTGCATGTGCTCGACCGCCGACTGGAAGTCCCCGGTGAGCCGCGCCTCGGCCGCGTTGTGGGCGGCGCCCGCGCGCGCGGCGGCCCGACCGGCGACGAACTGGTCGACGCGCTGCTGCGAAGGCCGACGCAGCGCCCGCAGGACGAGGTCGTTGAGCTCCAGGCTCTCCCCGCTCAACAACGCCTCGAGCTGCCCGTTGCTCCCGGTGCGCGCCACGCCCACGCCGAGGTCGCCGGGGAACGACGGCCCGCCGAGCACGAGGTGGGGGAGGATGAGCGAAGCGCCCTGGCGCGACGCGATCACCGCGGGCCAGTCGGGTGCGACCCCCGAAGAGGTGCCCGTCATGCTGATCATCGTGCAGATCTCGTGCGCGATCGAGCGCACCATCACGCCGTTGAGCACGACCGCGCGGGCGTGGTGGGCCTCGAAGAACGCCCGCACCGAGGGGCGATCCGCGTGGTCGACGTACGCGATGCCGCCGGCGGACGCCCGCTCGGCGCTCAGCTCCATGTCGACGCCGTCGTGGTCGAACCCGTCGGCGAACACCCGGGTCGGGTCCCAGCCCCCCTGGGCGTACACGAAGATGAACTTGCGGTTGGCGGCGGTCGCCGCGCGGGCGCGTCGAGGGAGCGTCAGGGCCGCGGTGGCGGCGGCGGTGAGTCCGAAGAGCTGGCGTCGGGAGTACATGGGGGCTCCGGCTCAGTAGAACAGCAGGTCGGGGTCACGGAGCAGCGCGCTGACGACCGCCACCCAGGCGGCGGCGGGGTCACGCTCGATGGCGTACACGTCGACCCAGAGGGCGAGGGCGGCCTCGACCTCGGGGCCGTCGGCCGCGACGCGGTTCCCGAAGAACCGCAGGTGGAGCGACTGCACCTGCGCCACGAGGGCGGCGCGGTCGGTGTCGGGCGTCTCGGTGAAGTCCACCGTGAACAGGCGCTCCGGCGCTTCGTGTACGGCGTAGGCGGCCGCCGCTTCGGCCAGGCGCTCCTGGACGAGCACCAACGTCGCGTTGGGTGAGGTCGCGGTGCTGGTGACGTCGTAGCCGTCGGCGCCGCCGGCGAGCGTGCGCACGCCGACCGTGTCGGACTGCAGCATGTCGTAGCCGGCGTAGGTCCAGCGGTAGCCGGTGAGGTCCTCCACCTGGGACGCGAGGAGGTCCGGGGTCGCCATCTTCAGGGGCACGTAGCCGGGCGCGTCGGTGTCGCCGGCGCGGTACCGGGGATCGTCCACCACCGAGCGCACCAGCGCCCGCAGCGTGAGACCGCCGCGGAGGAAGGCGTTGCGGTGTTCGACCAGCGGGGCCGCGTCGCCGAGCGTCACGTCGCGGCGGAGCAGCAGCGCGTACGCCTGCTGCGTGGCGCACTCGGGGAACCGATGGTCCGCGGCGATCTGCTGCCCGAGGTCGGCCAGATCGTAGCCGGGCTCGCCGTACCAGGCGGGCTCGGCTCCGGTGTAGGTCTTCCAGCGCTGCTCGCGCTCGGGGAAGTACTGGCGCGCCTCGAGCGGGTTGGAGTAGTCGTACCACCAGAAGCCGAAGAGATAGCTCGCGATCGGGTCGAGGCTCGCGTGGCAGGCGATGCACGAGGGGTTGGTGGTGAGCGCCTCCTGCACCGCCGACTCGTCGAGCAGGTTCACGTTGCGATCGAAGTCGAT
>SXOM01000331.1 GCA_005776735.1 Pseudomonadota bacterium | reverse complement strand
GAGGTGCGGGCGCCGGCCGCGGCGGGCTTGTTGTTGGTGCCGATCTTCTGACGGCGGCCGGAGGCCGGAGGCCGGAGGTGGCCGGAGGTGGCCCGTTCGAACCGGCACCGACTGTCCCCCTCGATCCTCGATCGGAGCGCCGACCGCAGGGCAACCGCGCCCGGAACGACCTCGCGGCCCGATGGGGGCGACGGTGGCATCGGGCGTCGGGCCCGAGCGTCGCACATCGAAACTCGATAGTCGACTATCGATGAGCGACGCTCGATCCTCGAACGACTCGATGGCTACGAAGCGCCGCGAACCTGTTTAGGTCGTGGGACACGCAGGCCTCGACCCTCGCCCCTTCCAGAGCGGGGCCCGCGGGAACAGCGTGCTGGCGCGGAAGATCAGCAACGTCGGCAACGCCCGCGTGCGTGCCGCCCGGTACATGGTCGCGCTCACTGCATCGCGGCAGCAGGGACCGGTCCGCGAGTTCTACGAGCGCCTCACGGCCAAGAACAAGCCCGCCTTCGTCGCCCACGTCGCCGTGATGCGGCGGATGCTCCGGGTCGCATGGGTGCTCCTCGTCAAGAAGACGGCCTGGGACCCCGCTCTCTTCGCGCCACGGGTCTTCCACGGAGCCCCACGTGGGGCGCCGCGACGGCGGCTCGAGCGGGCGCGGACGCAGCCGAGGTCGAGGACGGCGTGCTGGTCGCCGCGCTCGCCCGCCAGTTCCTCGACCACGACGCGGAACCCGGCGCCCCCCGGACGGGGGAACGGTACCGCTTCGTGATCGTGCAGGACGCCGTCACCGGCGAAACCCGCGGCGCGGTCGACGAGGTCTCCGACACCGCCGTGGCCGAGGCCGCCTGCGACGCAGAGGTGATCGACATGCGCCCCGGCCCGACCCAGGGCCACTCCCGGCGCATCGTCGCGCCCGTGCTCCGGCGGAAGCTTCTGCACCGGGCGGGATGGCGCTGCGAAGTCCCCGGCTGCCGCTGCCTCCAGTGGTTGGACGTCCACCACCTGTGCGCCCGCTTCGACGGGGGCGGAAACGAGGTGGAGAACCTCGTCGTCCTCTGCTCAGGCCATCACCGCGCCGTGCACGCGGGCGGGCTGGCGCTCGAATGTGGCGCCGATTGTCGGCTCACGGTGACCCATCGCAACGGCGACTCCCAACGCGGTCCGCCGCGCGGCCGCCCGTAGCCCCTGTCGCGGCGCTTCAGGTCCGTGCCACGCCCCACGTGGGGCGCCGGTGCGCGTGACTCGAGTCGTGGCCTCGCCCACGTCGAACCGCTTCGCGACCTCGACCTGGTCGACGTCGCCCGGCCGGACGCCACGGACCCCGGACTGGCTCCCCGTCGCCCCCGCGCCGCCGCGCGCGCTGCGGGCACCGTCGCCCCCGCGCCGGCCGCGCGCCGGCTTCGGCCGCTCGGTGCGGACGGTCGCGGCGCGGACGCCACACGGGCCTACCGCCAGTCGAACTGGACGGTGTCGCCGGGCAGGGCGACGCCGGCCTCGCTGGTGGAGCCGTCGGGCCACGTGACCCGCATCGCGTCGATCTGGTGGGCGGTACCGACCCCGAAGTAGAGCTCCGGCGCGTTGCTGCCGAAGGTGGTCGAGGGCAGGGCCCACTGGGTCACCGTGCGGCCGCCGACGTCGGCCTCGACGCGCGCGCCGATGGCGTGCACGTTGCGGCCCTTCCCGTCGAGGAGCACGCGCACGCCGGCACCACAGCCGCCCTCGGATTGCCAGTGGCGCATGAAGTACTTGCCGGTGGTGATCATGTCCGGGAGCCCGTCGCGGTCGAAGTCGCCCACGGCCACGCCGCGCTTGCGGTCGGAATCGGTGAACCCCACGTCCTGCAGCTCGAAGTGCCCGCCACCCACGCCGCGGAGGAACTGGTCGTACTGGATGGCGCCGTCCTCCCACCCCTCGGTGCCGGCCGCGTCGCCGATGAGCTCGGGCTGGCCGAGCTGCCCGTGGACCGCGAAGAGGTCCATCACCGCGTCCTGGTCGAGGTCGACGAAGGTCGTGGACCACGACGTGAGCGAGTCGGGCTCGGGCGGGATGACCGCGCCCAGGGCCAAGGTGGCGTCGGCGAAGGTGGCGTCGCCGAGGTTGATGAGCAGGTTCGGTCCGCCGATGTCGGTGACGAAGAGATCGGGGAGCGTGTCGTCGTTGGCGTCGCCCACCGCGGCGCCCATCGCGTACATCACGAGCTCGCACGCGCAGTCCGGGTCGCGCGTGAAGCGGGCGTCGCCGTCGTTGCGGAGCATCCGGTTGGGCTGGATGTACGCCCCCCAGTCGTGCGCCAGGTACAGGTCCAGGTCGCCGTCGAGGTCGTAGTCGATGGGGGAACCCTGGAACGTCCACCCCGAGATGTCGTCGGGGGGCAGGCGGTCGGTCGCCTCCACGAAGGTGCCCGCGTCGTCCTGGAGCAAGAACTGGTCGCCGTCGCCGCTGGTGACCTCGCCCGACATCACGCCGGTGCCGTCGGTGTCGGTGATGGTGGCGCCGATGAACAGGTCGAGGTCGAGGTCGCCGTCGAAGTCGGCGAACGCGCCGGTCATCGTCGCGTTGTCGGAGCCGGGGAGCTCGGTGCCGGTGAAGTGCCCGGCGCCGTCGTTGAGGAGGATCTGGGCGAGCCATCCGCGGTCGCGGCCGATGTACAGGTCCAGGTCGCCGTCGGCGTCGAGATCGGCCAGGGCCGCGCCCTGACCCGACGGGAGCGGGCCCCCGTCCGCGTCGATCGCCGCGTC
>SXOM01000330.1 GCA_005776735.1 Pseudomonadota bacterium | reverse complement strand
GCGCGTGGGCAGCCGCTCCTGGCGCACCTGCCGGTCGCCGTCGCCGCGTCGGCCGCGGCCGCGGCGGCCGCCGAAGGGCCCGTGCGGCGATGGATGGCGGCGCTCGGCCCGACGGAGCTCGACCTCGGACCGCTCGAGAACCTCAACCGCCCACGTTGAGCGGCAGCCGCACGCAGAAGCGGCTCCCCTTCCCGACCTCGGTGCGCACGTCGAGCTCGCCGTGGTGGGCCTGCACGATGCGTTGGCTGATCGGGAGCCCAAGCCCGGTTCCGTCGTGCCGCGTCGTGAAGAACGGCACAAAGAGCTTGTCGAGGTCCTCCGGGCTGATGCCCACGCCCGAGTCCTCGACCACCAGCTCGACCGCCGGCGCGCCCCGCGCCCGCGGGTCCTTGAGCACGCCTCGCCGCGCGACCAGGCGCAAGACTCCGCCGTCGGGCATCGCGTGGAGCCCGTTCTGACCGAGGTTGAGGAGGACCTGCCGGAGCTTGTCGACGTCGACGTCGAGCTCGGGCAGGTCGGGCTCCACCTCCTCGACCACCTGCACCCCCGGCGGCGCGCTGGCGGCGAGGGCACGCACGGTGGCCGCCACGAGCAACGAAGGCGCCACCCGGGCGCGGTGGATTCGCAGTTGCCGTGCGTAGTCGAGGAACTGGCTCACGATCCGGTTCAGGCGATCGGTCTCGTCGACGATGACCCGCACCATCTCGGCGTCGGCGCCTTCGCGGGTGCCTTGGAGGAACTGCGCCGCGCCGCGGATGCCGGCGAGCGGATTGCGGATCTCGTGCGCCAGGCCCGCCGCCATCGTGCCGAGGGCGCTGAGCCGATGCTCCTCCTTCAGCTCGTCGAACCCGTGGATGTTCTCCAGCGTGCCGCCGGCTTGCACCCCCAGGCGCGACAAGCGGGTGATCTCCTCCTCGGAGAACCCGTCGCTGTCGGGCTCGTCGGCCATCGCCAACCAGCCGAGCACGAGGTCGCCGCTGCGGAGCGGCACCACCACGTCGGCGTTCATGCCGGCCATCAGCCGGGCGAGCGCTTCGGTCGCCTGGCCCTCCTTGCGGGAGCGCCGCTCGAGCTCCACGCGGATGTAGGCCGGCGCCCCGAGCGCGAAGCCCTCGACGAACGGCTGACGCGAGACGTGGATCAGGCTCGGCCGCGGCGCCGCGCCCCGCTCGGCGACGAGGCGGTACAGGCGGCGCTCTTCGTCCCACAGGTACAGGCCGGTGTAGAGCACCCGCCCACTCGCCGCGAAGCGGTCGAGCACCGCCGAGACCAGCGCGGGGATGGAGATCGCGCGAGGCAGGGCCACCTCCACGTCGCGCGCCGCGTCGGCGAAGACCAGGCCGCGGGGATTGAGCGCGCCCGACACCCAGCGCTCGAGCTGGGTGCGGAGCGGGTCCCACGCGAGGAGGAACAACAAGCTCCCGACGAACGCCTGGAAGAACCCGTGGGTCGGGTACGGCCCGAGCAACGACACCGCGCTGAGGCTGTCGAGCAGGACCAGCACCAGCGCCGCGATCGACACGGCGGCCAGGCGGGAGAAGATCTCCGCGAGGTCGAGCAGCCGGTACAGCGAGATGACCTGGTACAAGAAGTACAGGAGCACCGTCGTCAAGAGCGCGCCGAGCGGCGGGATCGCGCCCTGCACGAGCCCTTCGCGCGCGAAGAAGTTGGCGCTCGGGTCGTCGACGGGGCTCCACGCACGCGCCACCGCCTCGATGAGCGTGAACCCCACGGCCGCGCCCGCCAACGCCAACAGGTAGCGGATGCGCGCCCGCTCAACGCGCTCGCGCGACTGCTGATGGCGTTGCCACAACCGGCGCAGCGACACCAGCACCCCGCCGAAGACCCAGCCGCCGAGGATGACGTCGCCCACGCCGGCCTGCCCGAGCCGCCACGGCGCGAAGAGCTCGGCCCCGACGTAGGCGACGGCGACGAACGGCGCGAGCCCGGCCAGCGGCCCGAGCCGCGGGTCGCGCGCGGGCTCGTCGCGGCCCACCGACCACTGCGCCACGAACGCGAGGAGCGCGTACGGCAAGAACGTCGCCGCGGCGCCGTTGACCAGCTTCCCGACGCGCAGCGCGGGCCACAACAGGTGGATGGTCCACCCGAGCCACACCATCGCCATCGTGATGCCGAGCACGGCGTAACGGCGCCGGACCGGGTCCTCCCGATCCGCCAACGGCGCCCGGACCGCGAGCGCGCCCGAGCCGATCGTCGCCAGGGCGTAGAGGAGGACGATCATCGCTGGAGAGAGCTATACCCCTCGGCGATGAACCGCCGCCACCTCCCCGCCGTGGGTCGCCTGGTCTCCGCGCTGCCCGACCTCCCGCACCCCGTGGTGGTGGCGGAGGCGCGCACGCTGCTCGACGCCGTGCGCGCCGGCGCCGACGCCCCCGACGACTGGGCCGGCGCGGTGCGGGCCGCGGTGGAGGCCCGCCTCGCGCCGCGCCTGCGTCCGGGCGTGGGGTACGACGTCAGGTCTAGGAGAGATTGCCCTGCGCGGCCCGACTCCGAAAACCGTACTCGATCCTGCGGGGGTAGTCGAAGTGGCCTTCCACGCCGTGATCATGCGGATCAAGT
>SXOM01000329.1 GCA_005776735.1 Pseudomonadota bacterium | reverse complement strand
CGCGCACGGCGACGGCGTGGTGTGCCCGGGCGCCCTCCGCGCCGACGACGCGGTGGTGCTGGTCGAGGGCGGGCTCGCCTGCTGGGCGCCCGACGCCACCTGTGCGTGCGAGCCCGCGGCGGTGTGGCCCGGCGCGGTGCTCGGGCCGCCCATCGTCGAAGGCGACGCCCCGGTCGAGGACGGGTAGGCGCCGCCCCCACGCGCGCCGCGCGCCCGCCTCGGCCCGCGTTCGGGACGGTCGCGGCGCGGCGCCCGAACTGTGGTACCCTCGGCGGGCATGCTGCAGTTCGTCGCCTTCCTGGCTGGTTGTGCCCCGCACGTCGTGGCGACGCGGGGGGGCGACTACACGCTCACCGCCGAGCTGCGCGGAGCCGTATCCGACAGCTACGCGTTGCGAGATCAGGCCGGGAACGTGGTCGATCGCGCGCGCCCCGACGGCGACGAGCTCGCGTTCGACCTGCCGCGGAAGAACGCGGCCGGGGCCGCGGGCGGCCGCTTCTACATCGACCAGGAGCGGAGTGGTCCCGACGTCACGCTCGCGGGCGACGGCACCGCCGGCGAAGCGTGGGTGGTCGATCACGCCGCGTGGCGCCGCGCGACCGCGTGCGAAGCGGTGCTCGCCAAGGACCCCGCGACCCTGACGGCCTCCAAGATCGAGTCCACCTGTGGCGACGTCGAGAGCTGGGCCAAGGCCAGGGACCACGCGGTGGCGGTGATCCGGGCGCAAGGGGCGCTCACCGAGGCCGAACGGGCGGCCCGCCGCGCTTACGACACCCACGTGGCCGCCCCCGTCGCGACCCTCGCGCGCGCCGAACGTACGCTGGCCGACGAACGTTCGGCGCTCCGAAGCAGCCCGGCGTGGCGGGGCGGGCGCTGCGTCCTGCCCGCCACCGGCGCGGTGCCGACCCGTCCGTGGGCGGCCTGCGAGCCCACCCAGGCCAAGGAGTGGGCCGCGGGCATCTGTTTTGCGACCCACCTCGGCGCCGAGCTGACGCCGAGCGCCGTCGAGTCCGCGGTCGAGTCCGGCGCCGGCCGGTCGCTGACCCGCGGCGAGTCCACCTTCCTCGAGCTCGCCGTCACCCCGGTCGCGGGCGCGGCCGCCGCCCGGGCGCGCGGTCAATCGTACGCCTGGGACGACGCCGCCGAGGACCTCCTGTGGACCGTCGCCGACCAGCTCGCGACCGCCGCGGTCGAGTCCGACCACTGGTTCTGGCAGCTCCTCGGGTACGGCGGCAAGTCGGTCACCACCGCGCGCAAGCTCGCCGAGGGGGTGGCCTGCTACGAAGAGGTCCAGGACGTGTGCATCGACGCCTACGACGCGTGGCAGGACGACGTCGCCGCCGTCCGCAGCGCCCCGGGGACGGCGCTGGCGTCCTGCGAAACGAGCGCTGCGGCGGTGCCCCGGCTCGAGGCGAGCCTGCCCCGCCTGCGGAGCGACCTCGCGGCGGCCCGGGCCAAGGCGGCACCGAGCTACGAAGCGGTGGAGCGCGCCGAAGATCGCCTCACCGACGCGCTCGGTGCGCTTCGTGCGTCGTTGTCGCGCCCCCAGTCCAGCCGCGCGCGGCGCCTGGCCACCGCGGGCGCCGACGAGGTCAAGGGGGAGATGACCGCCGCCGACCGTGCGCGCGGCGCCGCCGCCGACGTGGGCATGGACATCGAGTTCGCCGCAGAGGACCTGTTCGACCCGAGCTCCCGCCACCAGGACGCGTGGAACGGCGTGGGCGCCGGCATCGGGTGGGTCCACAACGACCTGCAACCGGCGGGGTGGGCGACCGAGCTCGGCGGGTTCCCCGACCAGGACGGCATCGCGGTCGAGGCCTACGCCAACTTCATCCCCGGCCGCGCGGTGGTCGGGTACCACGAGTCCTGGACTCCCGACGGGGTCCACGACGGCGAGCTGGTCGTGGCCGTCGACGGCGAGGCCCTCAGCGCGTCGGGGGCCGAGAAGCTCATCGTCCGGCGGGTGACCCTCGGCGCCGACCTGTTGCCCGTGGCGCCGTTCAGCAAGGTCATCAGCCCCTACGTGGGCGCGGCCGGAGCGTGGCAGGAGGTGGTGGTGTCCGCCGAGTTCGGCGACGAAGCGCCCGCCGTCGCGGGGGCGCGCGTGGGCGGATGGGCCCCCGAGTTCCGGGCCGGCGTGGTCGTGGTCGCGGCGCCGTCGTGGCTGCTCCTCGACGCCCGCGGCACGCTGACCCCGCTGCCGGGCGACGTGCTCGACGCCTCGGTGCTGGTCACCGCCAACCTGCGCCTCTTCGGAGGCGACTGAAGATGCGCCCCCTCCCCTGGCTGGTGCTCCTGCTGGCGGCGTGCGAAGCCCCGCCGATGGGGGAATCGCTCCAGTGGACCTGGGGCGACCCGGACGAAACCCCCGAGGGCGACGGCGACCCGGACGACCCCGACGACGACGACGAGCCGAGCGCGTGGGACTGGCGTGACGAGCTCCCCGAAGCGGGTCGGGAGGCGTCGATCACCGAGTGGGTGCGGGTGCCGCCCGAGGTCTCCGACGACGTGTGGTTCGCCCGGACCCCCCGGGGTGCCTGCATCGCCCGCTCCGACCGTTCGTCGTTGGACGGCGTGTATTGTGTGGACGAAGAAGGGAACGTCGAAGAGACGTTCGATGCCGACGAGGTCGCCGGGCTCGCCGCGATCGGGTCCACCGTCTACGTGCTCCGCTACGGCACCCTCTACGACCTGGAGTCGGAGGAGGAGGTCTACGACGGCGACTTCATCGGCCTCGGCGCGGGGGACCAGTCGTTGTGGGGGGTCGACGCCGACTGGCGGCTTGTGCAGGTCGACCCCGACACCGGCCGGGTGGTCGACGACACCGGCCTGCCCGACGACATCCAGACGTGGCTGGACCCGGAGACCGAAGCGATCGGCGTCGCGGTCGACGACGGCGAGGTGTGGCTCAGCGTGCAACCCGAGGTCGACGACGACCACCGGTGGTTGTTGAAGGTCGAAGACGGCGACGTGCGCGGCGCGTACAGTTGGGACTACCGCGAGTCCGAAGAGCCGGTCCGTCCGCTCGGCCTCGCGTTCGATGGCAACGACCTGGTCTTCGCCGAAGACAACGGGTACGCCCTGCGGAAGCTCGAGTGGGTGGACTGATCGTTCGCCGAGTGACGCCTACCACATCACCGAGGTCTTGAACGTGCCGCTCACGGTCATGAGGCCGTTGGTGAAGCTGTACATCTCCGCAGTGAACGTACCCTCCACCGGGCTCCCCACCGTCGCCCCCGCCGCGGTGAGCTCCAGGTCGCACCAGGCGCCGTACCCGGCGACGTCGGCGGTCGCGTTGTAGGTCGAGCCCGCGGGCGTGGTAATCGCGATGTAGGTCGGCTCGACGTCACAGTTCAGCGTCCCCGCGGTCGCACTCTCGGCGAGGTACAGGCTCAACGACGGGTCGCTCGGCGTCCCGGTGTTCGAGAAGTACAGCACGATCAACCCGTCGGCCGAGCCCGCCCCCAGGTACGCCGCACCCATGGCGATCGGCGTCGCGGTGCCGTCGAAGTCCAGGCACGCCGTGTTGTCGGAGAGCGTGTCGACACACGCCGACTGGATGTCGGTGTCGGTATCGGTGTCGGTGTCGGTATCGGTGTCGGTATCGGTGTCGGTATCGGTGTCGGTATCGGTGTCGGTGTCCATGTCGGTGTCGGTCGCCGAAGCACAGCCGAAGAGCAGGAGCAGGGAGGAACGCAGCATCAGTGGTCCGGGTGGACGCGCACGATAGCCCAGTTTTACCCCGAGTGGCAACCGAGCGGGCGGCGCCGCGCGACCGGCTGGACGGCGGCCGGGGCCGCCCGGCGCCGCGCGCGGGGGGCGACGGGCGCAGCGGGGCGTCAGCGTGAGCCGACGTGGAACGCTTCCACCGCTTCGAGCCACGACTCCAGGTCGGCGCGGCCAGGTTGGCCGCCGCGCCCGTGCGTGGCCTCGCTCAGCGCCGACCAAACGAACGCGAGCCGCCGACACACTGCAGTGTCCCCCCGCCACCCTCGCAGGCAGATGAGTTGGGTGCGCATGTTGGCCGACGACAGGCCCGGCGATCGGTGGTCCCAATACTCCGCGACCGCGGTCTCGAGCGCCTGGCGCGCGAGGTGGGCGGCGATGCGGGACCATAGGCCGCGGGTGGCCGGTTCGTCCGCGACCAGGACCCGTCGGGCCGCGGCAACCAGCTCGGTCGCGGTCACTTCAGTACCTCGGCGAAGCGCCGGACGAGCACCCGCGACCGCTCCACCAGGCCCTTGTCGGCCGCGCCCGTGTGAACGCCTTCCTTGAGCTCCTGGAAAGTCTCGACCAGCCCGTGGCCCTTCTGCCCGAGCCAGGCATAGACGTCGCCCCCCCGCTTCTCGTCGCCGTAGATCGCCAAGGCGGCCAGGGTCTGCAGCTTGATCCCGGACAGGCGCGCCTCGACGTCCTCCAACCGATCGCCGCGGCCGAGGAGCTGCCGGCGTACCGACGCGCGCAGCGTGACCTCCACCGCCTCGCGACACAGGCCGGGCACCACCCTCTGGAGCCCGGCCGGGCCGACCTGCTCCCCCGAGCAGGCCACCGCCCACGCGTCGTCGAGCGCCTGCCACTCGGGCGCCCGCTCCACGCGTACGTCCACCGCCGAACGCGCCCGCCGGCCGACCGCGAGGACCGTGGCCGGGAGCTGCATGCGCCGCACCGCCTCCGGGAGCCGGGTGTCGTGGGTGAACACGATGACTTGGCGGGTCTGCGCCGCGTCGTGGAGTACCTGGGCGAGCCCGTCGACCTTGAACGGGTCCATCGACTGCACCGGGTCGTCGACCACCAGGAAGTGGAACGGGCTGTCCTGGTGGACCAGGCGCGGGATGAACAGGCTCAGCGCGAGGGCGTTGATCTCGCCCTGGCTCATCACGCTGAGCGGGGCCTCGGCGCCATCGACGGCCAGCGACAGGTCCAGGTGCCGGCGGTTCCCCGCCCCCGCCAGGCTGATGCCGGTGAGGTCGACACTGCTCTCCTGGCGCAGCGCGCTCCACGTGGCCTGCGCCCGCGCCGCGATGGGGGCGAACCGCTCGGCCTGCAGGGCGCCGTCCGCGGCCTTGAGCCACAGCTCGGCGGCCTTGATCGAGGCCACGGCGGCTTCGCCCGCGACCGCCGCGCGCGCGGCGGGGAGCCAGCCCGCGAGGGCGTTCCGGAGGGGTCGCCACGCATCCTCGAGCGCCGCCACGCGCGCCTGCGCGGCCGCGGCGAGCGCCTCGGTGGCCGCCGCGACGGCGGGGAGGTGCGCCTCGACGTGGTCGGGATTCG
>SXOM01000328.1 GCA_005776735.1 Pseudomonadota bacterium | reverse complement strand
GGAGCGAGCGCCAATTTCACCCGGCCCGGCAGGACCCGGGGCTGACCTCGTCCCGCCCCACCTCAGACGTTTGCCCCGATCCGAACACGCCGACCCGCGCCCCGGGGTCGACGCGTCTTGCCCGGCCCATTGCCGCCGCGACCCGCGGGTCCATGACCCGGAACCACACCGGCGGCACCCACGCGAGCAGCAACATCCCGGCGTACCCCGTGGGGAGCTGCGGTGCGCCGTCGTGGTGGCGGAGCTCGCCGAAGCTCCGCGCCGCGAACGCGTGGTGGTCGGAGTGGCGGGCCAGGTTGAGCAGGATCCAGTTGGAGACCCGGTGGCTCGAGTTCCACGAGTGTTCGGGCCGGACGCGGACGAAGCCGCCGTCGGCGCGCGCTTCGCGAACGAGCCCGTAGTGTTCGATGTAGTTGATGGTCTCGAGCATCAGCACCCCGACCGCCGCCTGCGCGAGGAAGAGCCCGAGCCCGAGGGGGCCGAGCCAGGCGCCGACCCCGACCAGCACCACCCCCTGCAGGGCGAAGCCCTGGAGCACCCGGTTGGCCGGGCACCAGCCCACCCGCTCGGCCTCGATGCGCCAGGCCGACCGGAGGCTGCCGAGGAGGGTGCGTGGCAAGAAGCGGACGATCGACTCGCCGAGGCGGGAGGTCGCGGGGTCGTCGGGGGTGCCGACCCGCTTGTGGTGGCCCTGCACGTGCTCCACCGAGAAGTGGGTGTACAGCGTCGAGCTGAGCAGGACGGTAGCGAGGGACGGCTGGACGCGACCGGCGCGGTGCATCAGCTCGTGGGCGACGTTGATCGCCATCGCGGCGCTGAACCCGCACCCGGCGGTGAGCGCGGCCGCCTGGAGCGGCGGCGCCTGCGCCGCGACCGCGAGCGCCCACGCCGCGGTCGCGAAGTGCGCGGGGAGGAACAGCACCGGCAAGAGCCCGAACCACCGCGGCGGCACCGCCTCGGCACGATCCTGGGGCACCAGGTGGTCGAGCAGCGGGATGACCCCGAAGAGCACCACCGGCGGCAGGAGCAACGCCCAACCGCCGAGCGCCGTGGAGACGGCGAGCAGGGCCGGCGGCAGGAAGACCAGGAGGAAGGGGGTCATTCGGGCACCGGCAGCCTACCCCAAGGCGGAAGAATGTTCAATGACCAAGTTTCAGCGTCGCCCTCGTGCGCGCCGCGCGCCGGACCCCGTCCACGGCCGCAGGCCACGGACGGTCGCGGCGTGGCGCCCCCCGGGCGTCGGGGTGCCCCATCGGCGCTCGGGCCGGGGTAGGTTCACCGGCCCATGGCACGCGTCGCGATCGTGAGTCGCGGGGACCTGTTCCCCACCTGGCACGGCGCCGCCGTGAAGATCGTGCGCACCGCCGAAGCGCTCGCGGCGCAGGGCGACGCGGTGGTCCTGGTGAGCGACGACCGCGACGGCTACCTGCGGCGGCACGAGGGGCGCTGGCAGAAGGTCGCGTTCGGACCAAGGTTCCGTGCGTTCCAGGAAGCGCCGTTCCTGCGCGATCAGGCGCGCTTCGAGCGGTGGGTGGCGGCCATCGGCTACCCGCAAGACGAGACCTTCCTGTACCGGCCCGTGGTCGATCCCGCGTGGTGGGCGCGCGTGATGTACGTGGGGCTGCGCGAGCGGATCGAGGTGTACCAGGCGGAGTTTCCCGGCTACGCGGTCCCCGTGGCGCTCGCGGCCAGGCTCCTCGGCGGGCGCAGCGTACTGGTGCAACACAACGTCGAGCACGACCGACTGCGCCAGATGGCGGGCCTCGGGCGCGCTGCGCTCGCGCGCATCCGCCTCGTCGAGGAGGCGGTGGTCCGCGCCGTCGACGACGTGATCGTGGTCTCGGAGGAGGACCGTGCGCGCCTCGGCGGGCGCGGGTGGTTGGTGCCCCATGGCGTCGACGTCGAGAACTACGGCGGGGTGGGCGTCGATCTGCGCGCCCGGTACGGGCTCGGCGCCGGCCCGGTGGTGTTCTTCCACGGAACCCTGCACTACGAGCCGAACACCGAGGCGGTGCGGTGGCTCGCCGACGTGCTCCTGCCCGCGCTCCCGGCCGACGCGAGCGTCGTCTGCGTGGGAATGGGCGCGCCGAGCGGCCTCGGGTCGGCCCGCCTGGTCTTCCCGGGACCGGTCGACGACCTGCCCGCGCACATCGCCGGGGCCGACCTGTGCGTGTGCCCCCTCCGCGCCGGCGGGGGCACGCGCATGAAGCTCCTGGAGTACTTCGCGGCCGGGAAGGCCGTGGTGTCCACACCGCTCGGGGCCGAGGGGCTGCCCGTCCGGCACGAAGAGCACCTGCTACTGGCCGAGCCGGAGGCCCTCGTGGGGGAGGTGCTCCGCGCGCTGGGGGACGCGGGGCTGCGCGCCCGGCTCGGGCAACGGGCGCGTGCGTGGGCGGCGGCGCGCGACTGGGCCGAGGTCACGCGCAGCTACCGGGACGTGCACCGGGGGGAGGGGCGCGACTTCCGCCCGCGGCCTTCGATCGAGGCGCACCTGCCGCCCCGCACGCCGTCCAAGCCGCTCACGCTCCTGTTCTTGATCAACCGGGGATGCAACCTGCGCTGCCGCTTCTGCGACCTGTGGGACCGGGCGGAAAACATCGCGACCGAAAAGGCGCTCGGGGTGATCGAGGAGGCGGCTCGGATCGGCACGAAGGTGGTGGTGTTCACCGGCGGAGAGCCGCTGTTGCATCCGGGATTGCCCGACCTCGTGCGCCGGGCCCGGTCGCTCGGAATGTCGGTGAACGTGACCACCAACGGCATCCTGCTCGACCGGCACTACGAGCGGCTGGTCGACGCCGGGGTGCACTCGCTGAGCATCTCGATCGACGGGCTGCCCGGCACCCATGACCGGCTCCGGGGGCAGGCCGGCGCGTACCAGAAGGCGTGGAAGCAGCTCTTGCGCGCGCGGATGGACGGCCGGGTGGACCTCGCGGTGTACTTCACCGTCACCCGCGAGAACGTCGGCGAGCTGGTGGCGGTGTACGACGCGGTGCGGGCGGTGGGGGCGCGCTTCGACTTCTGGCCGGTCAACGACGCCGCGGAGCTGTACCTCACGCGGCCGGACGACCAGGCGACGTGGCGCGAGGCGGTGGCGACCCTCGCCCGACGCGACCCCGAGGTGGCCGCGAAGGCGCACTACTACGAAGAGGCGCTGCGGTACCACGCGGGCGAGCGCAGCGCCGTCCGCTGCCTGGGCCTCGTCGACCAGTACGGCGTCACCTACCGCGGCGACCTGCTCCCGTGCTGCGTGTGGGGCGGCGAGGGGCTCGTGGTGGGCAACGTGTTCACCACCCCGCTCTCGGAATTGTGGCGCACCCCCGCGGTGCAGCGGCGGCGGGAGGCGTTGTGGGGCGAGGGGTGCACGGCCGGTTGTTACAACCACTCCCTGTTCGAGCTCGTGGCGTCGACGGGGCAGAGCCACCGGTTGGCGGGCCCCTCGGCGGGATAGCCGTGGCCCCATGCCGTGGGCACGCGCGAAGTTCAAGGGGCAGGAGGTCTGGGCCGAGGTCGACGCCGACGGGGCGCCGCTGGCGCGCGCCGGGCGCATCGGCATCCGCTATTCCGACAAGGCGGGGGCCACGATCTACCAGGCGGGAGCGGGTCGTGTGGAGCCTACGGGCGCGGCGCCGGTCACGATGCCCGACGGCGTCGCGGCCGCGGAAGCGCCCGCCGACCGGGGCAGCCCAGCCTTGCCGCCGGGGGCACGTCCGCCGAGCGCACCACCACCGGGTTCGCGGCCCAGCGGGCGCGGGTCGGGGTTCGGTTCGGCGGGCAGCCGCACCGCGGCGCAGGCCACCGCCGCCAAGGCCGCCGCCACCGCGCAGGTCGCCGCCGCCGCGGCCGCGTCGGCCATCCGCTGCTTCACCGACGGGGCCTGCACCGGCAATCCCGGTCCCGCGGGCGCCGGCATGCTCGTGAAGTTCCCCGACGGCCGTACGGTCGAGGGGCATCGTGCGCTCGGGTACTCCACCAACAACGTCGGGGAGCTCACGGCGATCGAGATGGCCCTCGACGAGCTCGACGCCGCCGGCGTCCCCGTCGATCACGCGGTGGTGATCTTCAGCGACTCGCAGTACGCACGCGGCGTGTTGTCCCAGGGCTGGAAGGCCAAGGCAAACGTGGAGTTGATCGCCGGGATCCGCCAGAAGTTGCGCCGGCGCCCGGGCGCCGCCCTGCAGTGGGTGGCCGGGCACGTCGGCCTCGCCGAGAACGAGCGGGCCGACGCACTCGCGCGCCGCGGGGTGGAGGAGTCGCGTCGACGGGGATAGCGCGTGGGGTCATGACCCGCGCTTCCTTCGTGCTCTTCTCCGTCCTCGTCGCCTGTGACTCCGAAGACACCGGCGTCGAGCCGCGCGAGTTCTCGGACTGCGACCCCATCGCGTATCGGCGCTGCGCGGAGCCGTTCCCGTCCAGCTTCTACCTCCGGGACGACGCGACGAGCCCCACGGGCGTGCGCGTGCACCTGGGCGAGACGACGATCCCCTACACCACGCAGGGCGCCCTCAGCTACCAGCCCTCGCCGCAGTACTTCAACGAGCTCGACGGGTTCTCGCCGATGACGCCGCTCATCGTCGAGATTCCGGCGATGGCGATCACCGGCCTGCCCGGCCACGCCGCGATCGGCGATTCGTTGCTCGACACGAGCAACCTCGTGGTGCTGGACTGGGACACCGGCGAGCGCCACCCGGTCTGGGCCGAGCTGGACTACGCCGGCTACGCGATCGAAGACTCGCGGATGTTGTACATCCGGCCCGCGCTCCCGTTCGTGAACGGGCACCGCTACGTGGTCGCCCTCCGCAACGTGGTCGACGACGCGGGCGCGCCGATCGCCGCGTCGGCGGGGTTCGCGGCCCTCCGCGACGGCACCGAGACCGAGGACTGGGACATCGAAGGTCGCCGCGAGTTGTACGACGAAGTGTTCGGCAAGCTCGACGCGGCGGGATGGAGTCGCGCCGAGGTCACGGTCGCGTGGGACTTCACCATCAAGTCCGCCGAGGGGGTCGCCGGCCGCATCCAGTTCATGCGCGACGACGCCAAGGCGCGCGTGGGGGACTCGGGTCCGCCCTACGTCATCGACACCGTCGAGGAGTACACGGTCGAAGAGAACGCCCACACCTGGAAGCGGGTGTACGGCCGCATGACGGTGCCGCTGTACACCGAGCTCGACGGGCCCGACACCATGCTCACCCGCGACGACGCGGGCATGCCCACCTACAACGGCGAGACCGAGGTTCCGTTCACGATCATCGTCCCGCGCACCGCCCAGACCGAGCCGCGCGCGCTCAAGTTGCTCCAGTACGGCCACGGCCTGCTCGGCGACCAGGACGAGGTCCACGGCGGCTACCTCGCCGAGGTGGCGGATCGGTACGGCTACATCCTGTTCGCGGTGAACTGGACCGGCATGGAGGGCGACGACTCCGGTCCGATCTCGCTCATGATCCTCGAGGACCTCAGTCGGTTCGCGATGATCCCCGAGCGCTCGCAGCAGGGCTTCCTGGAGTTCGCCGCCGCGGTGTGGATGATGCAGGGGGCGATGGCCGAAGACGATGCGATGAAGGCCGATGGCACCGCGCTCATCGATCCGAGCGAGGTCTACTACTACGGCAATTCCCAGGGGGCGATCCTCGGCGGCGGCTACGTCGCGAGCTCGCCGGAGATCGTCCGGGCCACGCTCGGCGTCGGCGGGGCGCCCTACGCGCTGCTGTTGTCGCGAAGCGCCGACTTCGTGCCGTTCTTCGCGCTGTTCCAGTCGGTGTACGAAGATCAGCGCGACCTGGTCTTGTGGATGGCGCTCATCCAGCAGCTCTGGGATCCGGGCGAGGCCGGCGGCCTGTTGCGCCAGATGAACGCCGAGCCCCTGCCCGGCGTGGGCGCCCACCAGGTGCTCCTGCAGGACGCCCTCGGCGACGCCCAGGTGACCACGCTCGGTGCACACAACATGGCGCGGGCCTACGGTGCCATCACGCCGGGCACCCCGGTCGCCGACATCTGGGGCGTAGAAACGACAGAGTCTGGCACCGGCAACGGCATCACCGAGTACGACTTCGGCGCGCCGCCCATCCCGACCGACAACACGCCCCCCGACCACGAGACCGACACCCACGAGGACACCCGTCGGGCGTGGGCGGCGCAGGAGCAGATGGCACACTTCTTCGCCACGGGCGAGGTGCTGAACTTCTGCGATGGCGCCTGCTACTGCGCCGACGGCGCCTGCGACCCGTAGCGGTTCGGAGGGCCGGGGGCGCCGCGCCGCGACCGTCCCCTCGTCGGGCACACCCGGGGCGCGCGGCGCGCCGGACTACGGCGTTGCACCGAAGACGTTCGCCGCGCCGCTGACCACGGCCGCGACGGCGGGGTGGCGAATGCGGCGCTCGCCCGAGAGCGCCCAGAAGCGCTCCACGACGTCGTCGGCGGTGCCCACGACGGCGACGCCGTGCTGGGCCACCACGGCGTCGGCGACCGCGGTGGGGGCGGCGAAGATGCCGGCGCCCGCCTGGCCGAAGGCCTTGAGGAGCGCGCTGTCGGCGACCTCGCCCACCACCACGGGGCGGAGGCCGAGGCGGTCGAGCCACTCGTCCAGGGTGCGGCGGAGCGGGGTGCCCGACGCCGGGAGCAGCAACGGGGCGCCGTCGAGGCACGCCGGGAACGGTGGCCGAAGGCGGGCGACGAGCGCGGGCGCCGCGAAGAAGGTGGTGCCACACTCGCCGAGGGCGTGGTTGTAGGCCCGGAGCGCACGACCGGTGGGCACGGGCGCGTCGGAGAGGACGAGGTCGAGGCGGTGGGCCTCGAGCTCGCGCAACAGGGTGTCGACCTCGCCGTCGCGGACCTCGAGCCGCGCGCCGGGGAGGCCGAGCCCGGGCTCGAGGAGCCGGTAGACGAGCAGCTTGGGGAGGGCGTCGGCGACCCCCACGCGCAGGCGGGGCCCGTGCGCCGCCGCGCCGGCCACGACCTCGATCAGCTCCCCGCCGAGCCGGACGATCTCGTCTGCGTACGCGTGGACCGTGCGCCCGAGCGGAGTGAGGTCGAGGTGCGGGCCTCGGCGGTCGAACAAGGGCTCGCCCAGCACCGCTTCGAGCTGGCGGATCTGCGCCGACAGCGTGGGCTGGGCCAGGCGGAGGCGCCGCGCCGCGGCGGTGACCGACCCCGCCTCCACGGCGGCGTGGAAGTACACCAGGTGGTGGTAGTTGAGCCGCTGAAGCATCGGTAATCTCGATGATGAGCGCGTGTATTATCTATTTTTCAGCGGGGTTGCCGGTGACCACCTTTCCGCCGTGGAGGGGTCGTGCCCGAGCGAATCTCGTTGTTCCCGATGGCCGAGACGTGGTGGGTCTACGGCGTCTTCCTGCTCCTGGTCTTCGCGATGTTGGCGTTGGACCTCGGGGTGTTCCACAAGAAGTCGCACGTGGTGGGCGTGCGCGAGTCGGCGGCGTGGAGCGTGGTCTGGGTGACGTTGGCCACCGCGTTCGGCGGGGCCTTGTGGGGGTGGGCGGCCGCGAGCTTCCCGACCAACGCGCGGTTGATGGCGATCCCCGGGTTCGACCCCTCCGCGGCCGCCGAGCGGGTGTTCTTCGAGTTCCTGACGGGGTTTGTGATCGAGAAGGCGCTCGCGGTCGACAACCTCTTCGTCTTCGTGATCGTCTTCTCCTACTTCGCGATCCCCGCGGCGTTGCAGCACCGTGTGCTCTTCTTCGGCATCCTCGGGGCGCTCGGTTTCCGCGCGGTCTTCATCGCGCTCGGTTCGTGGCTGATGCAGGTGCACTGGGTGGTCGTGCTCGCGGGGCTGTTCCTCGTCTTCACCGGGGTGAAGTTGGCGTTCGCGGGGGAAGCGCAGATGGAGCCGGACAAGAACCTGCTCGTGCGGCTGGTTCGCCGGTGGTTGCCGATCACCGGCACGCTCCGCGGTGACCGGTTCTTCGTCGTGGAGAACGGCCTGCGCCACGGAACGCCGCTACTGCTGGCGCTGGCGGTGATCGAGCTGAGCGACGTGGTCTTCGCGGTGGACTCGGTGCCCGCGATCTACGCGGTGACGTCGGAGCCGTTGCTGGTCTTCACCTCGAACATCTTCGCCATCCTCGGGCTGCGGTCGTTGTACTTCCTGCTCGCGGGCGTCATGGACCGCTTTCACCTGCTCAAGTACGGGCTCGCGGTGATCCTGGTCTTCGTGGGCCTCAAGATGTCGTGGCTCAACGCGGCGTTCGACGGGAAGTTCCCGATCTCGTGGTCGCTGGGCGTCATCGGCGCCGTGCTCGCCGCGAGCATCGCCGCGAGCTTCTGGAGTCCCCCGAAGGGGACGGTGCGCGCGACGGGGTGAGGCGACGGGGGCGGGGGGGCCGCGAGCCGCGCCGGACCCTGCCCGCCTCCGGCCGGTCGCGGCGGCTCGCCCCGACTACTTCCGGCGCCGCCGCACCACGACCGCCACCGCCATCGCCGCCGCCGCGAGTCCGGCGGTGTCGGCGTGCTGGCAACAACAGGCGCCCTCCGCACACTCCGAAGGCACCTCCGGCGGGCCCGCCTGCGGCTCGACCGGCGTCTCGTAGTTGTGGGTGTTCTGCGGGTCGTGGTGGATGCTCTGCCACTGCACGGGCTGATCGGCGTGGCCCTGGGTGCGCCACGCGAAGAGGTGGCCTTCGCGGCTGGAGGCGACGACCTCGACGTAGCCGTCGCCGTCGATGTCGCCGACCGCGGGCGAACCGAGAAGCCAGTTGCCGGTGAACTTGGGCCACCCCGGCGCGAGGTTGCCCTCGCCGTCCCAGGCGTAGAGCATGTAGCCGGCACTGCCGAAGATGGCCTCGGGCTTGCCGTCGCCGCTGACGTCGGCGATCGCGGGGGCGACGAGGAACTGGAGGTCCTCGATCTGGCGCGGCCAACCCGGCAACATCTTGCCCGTCGAGGTGTCCCACCCGGCGGCGACGTGCTGGTAGTCCATGCTCGCGGTCAGCGCGAGCGAGAGCAGGTAGTAGGTACCCGCACCCCCCGCGAAGAACTCGGGGCGCCCGTCGCCGTTGACGTCGCCGAAGCTGACGTTGTTGGACATCGTCGTGAGGCTCGGCTCGCTGGTGTTGGCGCCGGCGTCGTAGCTGCTACGGACGTACCCGAGGTCGGACGCGACGCTGCCGTCGTGGTGGTAGAGCGGGCTCATCCCGAGCATCACGCAGCTCGCGATCTCCAGGTCGCCGTCGGCGTCGAGGTCGGCGAACGCGAGGCTCGAGGGGTGCCCCTCCCCGACGATGGGGAGGAGCGCGGCTTCGCCGACGAGGCCTGCCTCTTCGAGGGGCCAGCCGGCGAGGAGGGTCGCGGTCTCGGCGTCGAGCAGGTAGCTGACCGAGTACCGCCCATCGCGTGTGGCCTCGTTGCTGCCCACGCCGAAGTCCGCGTCGCCGTCCCCGTCGACGTCGCCGACCGCGACGCCGGTGATGATCCGGTTGCCGGCGCTGCCGCACAGCTCGGGAGCACACAGCTCGACGGGGTAGGGCCCCCACGGCGCGCCGGTGGAGTCCCAGACGTAGAGGCGTTGGTCCATGCCGGCCGCGATGATCTCGAGGGCGCCGTCGTCGTCGAGGTCGTAGAGCGTGGGGGCGCCGGCGAACCCGTTGTCCCACGCGTCGGCGGGGCCGAAGGCGTCGCGACCGATCATCTCGATCGGGAAGCCGGAGACGGCGCTCCCGTCGGTGTGCCAGGCGTAGACGAAGCCGGCGCCGCTGGCGGCCACCACCTCGGGAGCCCCGTCGCCGTCGAGGTCGCCGACGGCCACCGTGCCGATGAACGCGTCGTGGAGCGGTTCGAGGCCGGCGGTCTCGGCGGCTTGCCCGGTGTGCCAGCGGGGGGTGACCTGCGGCTCGACCGGCCAGCCGGCGAGCTCGCTGCCATCGCCCTGGTAGGCGTGGACGCGGCCGCCGCCGGTGCCGATGACGACCTCGTGGTCACCGTCGCCGTCGAGGTCGTAGAGCACCGGGCTCGACTCGCCGCTGTCGCCCATCTCGACCGGGAAGCCGGAGAGCAGGTCGTCGTCCTCTTTGACGAAGAACGTCTTGCGGGACTGGGCCTGAACCCCGTTGGCGTCGGTGACGGTGATGCGGACGGTGACGGCGGGCGCGAAGATGCGGTCGACGCGCTGCAGGATCGTCTCGCTCAGGTCGGGCTCGCCGACGTCGGCGCCGAGGCCGGACAGTGGGAGCTGGGCGACGGCGCCGTCGAGCGCGGTCGTGGAGTCGCCTTCGGCGAGGGGGGTCCACTTCGGCGTGTCCCACCCGCGCGCGTACTCCACCACGTAGTGGAAGCCCGTGGAGCGCGGCGCGGCGATGCGGGCGTGGATCGGGAGCTCCCCACCGAGGATGTAGTGGGTGTCGAACCACTCGGGCGAGTCGACGCTCACCGTGGGCGGGATCTTGCCGTCATGGAGCGCCTGCATGGCGGCGCCCAGGTTCATCCGGCCGTAGCCGAAGAAGAAGTCCCACCCCTCGGCGGACGGGTAGGTCTGGGCACGGTCGACCTCGTCGGGGGTGAGCCAGACGTCGTCCACGTTCATCGCGAGCAACTGGCGCACCTCGCCCGGGCTCAGGTCGATCCCCTGGTCGCGCGCGTAGGAGATGAGCAGGCCCGCGGCGCCCGAGCTGAGCGCGGCAGCACCGGTCGCGCACGCCGAGGTGTCCACGCTCCAGTCCAACCGCGGGCCGAAGTTGTTGCAGTTGAAGAAGTTCATGTAGGTGTACGCGTTGACCTCGCGGTCGCGTACGTCGGGGTGGATGGACTTGACGTAGAGCACGTCGTCCATCATCGAAGGCTGGTTGTGGTGGTAGGCGTTCTCGTCGCCGGCGACGCCCACGAGCACGACGCCCTGATCGGTGGCCCAGCGCACGATGGCGTCGAGCTCCGCGGGCCGGGAGAGGGCGCCCAGCGACATGTTCACCACCGCGGCGCCCTGGCCGGTCGCGTACGCGATCGCCATCGAGACCCGGTGTCCGTCGGTCACGAACCCGTCGCCGGTGCGCAAGAGCAGCACCGAGCAGTTGGGGCAGATGCCGATGTCGCCGCCGTCGCCGCCTTCGGCGGCCATCTCTTCGACCACGCCGTCGCCGTGGTCGCCGTAGGAGACGCGCAGCTCGGCGTAGGGGTCGTTGTCGTCGGCGAAGAAGTCCCACCCGGCGATGTCGTCGACAAAGCCGTTGCCGTCGTCGTCGACCCCGTCGCTGAAGGTGTAGATGAGGTCGCTCGGGTCGAGCATGCCGTCCCCTTCGTCGCGCCCGGCGGTCCAGTCGACCCGCGCGTCCTCGGCCCAGTCCTGGATGTTGACGAGGCCGTTGCCGTCGACGTCGTAGTCGGGGGAGTCGCTGCCGTCGGCGAGCTGGGGGAGGGGGAGCTCTTCGAGGTTGAGCGCCACCTTGTTGACGTAGTTGCCGTTGTGCCACTCGAAACCCGAGTCGGCCACCGCCAGCACCACGTCGAAGCGGCCCGTGGAGTGCCGCCACGCGAGGTCGGCGCTGGCGCCGCTGGCGGTCTCGCCCTCGCGGATCGTCGCGCGGCTGCCCTCGGGGATGTAGCTGATGAGGTGCCAGTCCCGGCCGAGGTCGCTCGGACACACGGCGTCGTTGTCGGGCTCCCCACACTCCGGGTAGGTCGGGAGCGGCAGGACGGCCGAAGCCTGGGCGAGGAGGAGCAGCAGCATCCCACCGGGGTAATCCGAATCGCCGGGGGCCGCCGGGCACGCGGCGCCCCCACGATCGTTTGACAGTGGCGGCGTTGCCGGCGAGGGCGGCGGCGTCTACCATCGCCGCGTGATGCAGTTCACCGTCGTCCAGCGCTTCGCGTGCAGCCCCGAGACGTACTGGAGCCGCAGTCGCGGCCCGGAGTTCGAAGCCGCGCTCGCGACCGCCGCCGACGTGCAGGTCGAAGCGCTGCCGCCGCGGGGCGTGGTCCAGCGCACGCGCGTCACCCAGAACCAACCGATGCCCGGCGTGGCGCAGAAGGCGCTGGGCATCGAGCGGTTCCGCTACGTGCAGGAGGTCGAGTCCGACGATGCCGCGTTCCTCACGCGGTGGACGATCGTGCCCGACGTGATGACCGACCGTGTCACCTGTCGCGGCGAGTCGCGCGTCCGGGCGAGCGCCGAAGGCTGCGAGCGGGTGATCACCGGCACCATCGAGGTCCGCATGGCCCTGGTCGGCGGCACCATCGAGAAGCACATCGCGGAGCAGGTGCAGCGCGGCTATCAGAAGGCCGAGCCGGTGATCCGACGCTACGTCGAGGGGGCGTGATGGAGCTCGGTCAGGTCGCGCTGCTCGCCGTCGTCGCGGCCGGGTACGGCGTGCCGGAGGAAGGGTTCCCGAGCGACGAAGAGCGCGCGCTGGTCTTGTGGACCAACGCCGCACGCGTCGCGCCCAAGGAGTTCAAGTCGGAGTATTCGGCCGGCGGCTGTTCGCTCGCCGACTTCAGCGACGACGAGAAGACCGCGAAGGCCCCGCTGTACATCGACCTCGCGCTCACCGAGGTTGCGCGGGTGCACTCCAAGGACATGGCGACCAACGGGTGCTTCCAGCACGAGTCGTGCGACGGTACCGACACGTGGACGCGCATCGGCAAGTACTACAAGGACGCCAACGGTGGCCTCGGCGAGAACATCGCGATGGGCACCTCCGACCCCAAGTACGCGGTGATGTCGATGTGGATGTGTTCGCACTCCGGGCATCGTGCGAACATCATGAGCGGCGGCTACAACGAGATGGGCGGCGGCATCTCGGGCCAGTACCTGACGCAGGACTTCGCGCTGGGCGAGCTCAAGGAAGGCGAGCCGCCGGTGCGCGTGGCCGCCGAGTATGGTGACGCGGTCTACGCCGACTGGGGCGACGCCGACCCTCCCGCGCGCTTGCAGGTCAACGTCGACGGCCAGCGCACCAACCTGGTGATCTTCGTCGGCGAAGCGGACAACGGCGTCTACTACCAGTCGCTCGAGCCGGAAGGTTGCGCGCCCTGGATCGTCGAGTGGGAAACCGCGTCCGGCGACGCCGGGCAGTTCCCGGCCGACGGTGCGCTCCTGGCCGGCGACTGCGACGAGGAGTTCGACGCAGGCGCGCAGATCGGCGGCGGCGGCGACGACGATGGCCAGGGGGGTGGGGGTGCCGGCGACGGGGTGATCGCCCTCCCGGAGCTCATGTGCTCGACCAGCGGGTCCGGCCTGGCGGGGCTCGCGAGCATCGCGATGGCCGCCCTGGTGCTCCGGCGGCGTACGGTCGGCCCTCGGGCGTAGGCCCCGGGGCCGCAGCGGGGCGCGCGGCGGACCCGGCCGCCATCCGGACGGTCGCGGCGCGCCCCCCTTGCGCGTCTACTCGGTGGGCGCGGGCTCGACGGGCGGCGGGGGCGCGACGGCGGCCTTGACGGGGAGGTCGGCGAGGTAGAAGCCGTCGCCTTCGACCGGGGCCTCGATGACCGCCTTGCCGGCCTTGAAGATGGCCGAGCGGCCGGCGAAGAAGACGCCGTCCTCGTCGCCCCAGCGGTCGGCGGCGACGAAGGTGCCGTTCCACCCGCGGAGCTGGTTCATCCAGTAGCGGTGGACGTCGGCGTTTTCGTCGACCCAGTTGGTCGGGAACAACACCACGTCCGGGCGCACCTTGCGCACGTGCGTGAGGAATCGGGGATCGTTGATGTCCATGCAGATGCCGAGGGTCGTCTTGCCCCACGGCGTCTCGAAGACGGGGTACGGGAGATCGCCCGGGTTGGCCCAGGTGTGATCGTCGATGTACAGGAGACGCTTGCGGTACACCGCCTCGAGCTTGCCCTCGGGGGTGATGACCATGGCCGCGTTGAAGAGTTTGCCCTCGTTGTCCTCGACGAAGCCGACCACGATGTGCGCGGTGTGCTCCTTGGCGAGCGCGGCGAAGACCTTGAACGTGGCGCCGCGCGGCAGCTCGGACATCGGCCGCACGACCTCCGGGTTGGGGAACCGGTAACCGGTGGCCGCCATCTCGGGCAGCACCACCAGCCGCGCACCGGCCTTCAACGCCTGACTCGTGAGCGCCGCCAACTTGTCGAGGTTGGCGTTCCGTGCCCCGCGCCGGGGTTTGAACTGGACGACGGCGAGCATCGTCCGAAATGTAACGCGCGTGGAGAAATGCGTGCGCCCGCCGATGCGGCGTGTACATTGTTGCCGGATGGAGGCTCTCATGCGTTTCGTTCCCTTCTGGATGCTCCTGGCCCTCGGCTGCTCGACGCCCACCGACACCGGTGACAGCGGAGACACCGACACCGACACCGACACCGACACGGACACCGACACGGACACCGGGGACACCGGCGACACCGGCGTGCTGAACGCGAACCTCGGATTCGACGTGACGGGCGACGCCACCGGGGCCTCGGTGGAGCTCACGTGGCTCGACTTCTCGTCGCTCGGCACGCAGGAGCTGGTGTTCGGTGACGTACTGCTGGTCGAGGAGATCGGCGGTGCGCGCGTGGAGGTGGAGGCGCCGGCCCCCGAGGCGGGGCTCCTGGTCGAGGTGGATCCGGAGAACGCCCCGGGCATGCTCGTGGCGTTCTACGTGCCCGCGATCCTCGGTGACGACGGCTACCTCGGCGTCGGCATGGCGTGGCCGGTGTACGTGACCGGCACGATCCCCGAGACCATGGCCGACCTCGGCGTGGCGGAGGGGTGGAACGCGATGGAGGTGCAGTTCGGCGGAGACCCGTCGTTCATCGACCCCATGGCGATCCCGCTCGCGGCCAACCTCGGCGGGAACGACGAGATGACCATCCGCGGCTCCTACGGGGGCGATCCGGATGGAATGGGCCTGATGCTCCTGTCGGGCCTCGCGATGGAGGGTGGCGACATTCCGGCGCCGCTCTACGACGAAGCGGTGGCCGCCAACTGGTCGATCGCGGTGTCCGGTCCGCCGCCCGAAGACCACCTCTACGTGCCCGAGTTCGTCACCGAGGAGGTGGCGCTGGAGCTGCCGCTCACCTACGCGGACATCGACGCCAGCGGCGACTTCTCCGACGGCGACGCGCCGTCCAACGCCGCGTGCTCGGAGGGCGTGCCGGTCGCGCTGTTGTGGATGCCGCCGCCTTCGGACCTCACCACCGCGTTCGCGCTGGTGATGCAGGGATCCGGCGCGGGGTGGAACGCGATTCGCCTCGGTGGGAGTGGTGGAATTCTCGACGAGGCTCAGCGTTCGGCGTTGGTGATCGACGAGAACTGCGTGCTCGGGGAAGGCGAGGAGCCGCCGCCGGCCCTGCGCTGATTCACCTGGACATCCGTTCAGAGTAGGATAGTCGGGTGGCGCCATGAACGACGCCATCCGCATCCGGGGCGCCCGCGAGCACAACCTCCGCGGCGTCGATGTAGACGTGTTGCACGGCTCGCTCACCGTGATCACCGGTGTGTCGGGCTCGGGCAAGTCCTCCCTCGCGTTCGATACGCTGTATCAGGAGGGACAACGCCGGTTCATGGAGTCCCTGTCGCCGTACGCGCGGCAGTTCCTCGGCCAGATGGAGAAGCCGAAGGTCGACCACGTCGAGGGGCTTTCCCCGACGTTGTGCATCGACCAGAAGACGGTCAACCGGAACCCGCGCAGCACCGTGGGTACGGTCACCGAGATCTTCGACCACCTGCGGCTGTTGTGGGCGCGGCTCGGTACGCCGCACTGCCCCCTGTGCGACCGGGCGATTGCACGACGCAGCCCAGGCGACATCGCGGACGCGCTCCTGGCCGCGCACGAGGGGCAACGCGCCGTGCTGCTGGCGCCGGTCGTGCGCGACCGGAAGGGCGAGTACCGCAAGGAGCTCGACCAGTGGCGGCGGGAGGGCTGGCTGCGGGTGCGGATCGACGGGCAGCTCCGTTCGCTCGACGAGGAGATCGTCCTGGAGCGCTACGAGAAGCACACGCTCGAGCTGGTCGTCGACCGGCTGGTGCTCGTGCGCGACGACCGTGCGCGGGTCCTCGAGGCCATCGAGCGCGCGGTCGGCCTGGCCGAGGGGGTGTGCGCGGCGCTGGTCGGCGAGGTGTGGGCGCTCCACGCCGTAGAGCGCGCGTGCCCGGAGCACGGGGTCAGCATCCCCGAGCTCGAACCGCGCCTGTTCTCGTTCCACAACCCCTTCGGTGCTTGCCCGACCTGTGACGGCCTCGGCAGCCAGCAGAAGATAGACCCGGACCTCATCGTGCCGGACACCGAGCGCACGCTGCGCGACGG
>SXOM01000327.1 GCA_005776735.1 Pseudomonadota bacterium | reverse complement strand
TGCACCTTTAATCATACTGGCATTGCTCAACACCGGCGGGCGGCTGGTGGCGGCGGGGCCGCCGGCGGTCGTGCGCGCCACCCCGGGGAGCCACACCGGCGCCGCGCTGGCCCGCGCCTGAGCCGCGTTCACCGGATGCGGATCATGCACTCGGCGGGCAGCAGGTGGTTCCCGTCGTCCGGCCGTGCCAGCCAGTAGGCGTGCTCGGCCACCACCTCGACCCCGAGCTCGGCCAGCCGGGCGCGCAGGTCCTGCAGGCCGGCGCTGCCGAGGCCCCAGGAGACCGAGAAGATCGCCACGCGCCGCTCGTCGAGCCCCTCCGCGCGACCCACCCAGTCCAACAGGGCGGTCGAAACTCCGGTACCGCGAAGTCCGAGCGGCGTACCGAGCACCACGCCGTCGAACCCCGACAGGTCGGTGGGCGCTCCGGAGAGCGGCGTGGCGGTGACCACGAACGCGCGGTCTTCGAGCATGCGCTGCATCCGCGCCACGACGCGGGCGCACTTCCCACCGGCGTCGTCGTAGGTGAGCAGAAGTCGTTTCGGTCGATACGGCACGTCCACACCGGGCCGGCGAGCCTACCCCGCGGGTCAATCGTCGGTCAACCAGCTTGACCCGCCACTGACGTAAGCGGTATGGACGGCCCCGCATCGAGGGTACGTATGTCTCGCTGGATGGTCAACGTGCGCGGCCAGTCCTTCTCCGCCGGGAGCATGGACGAGCTCAAGGGTCTTGCCAAGAAGGGCGAGCTGGGCGGCGGCGACATCGTGCAGCCCCCGGGCGCTTCCGAGTGGCTCTACGCGGTGGAGATCCCCGAGCTGAAGAGCTCGCTCCGTCCCGACCCGCTCGACGGGATGGACCTCCCCGACGCGAGCGCGGGCATGTCCCCCCTCGTCAAGGGCGCCGTCGCCGGCGTGATGGTACTCGCGTCGGTCGGGATGTGGGGCTACGCCCTGTCCCTCCGCAACGCCATCCCGACCGAGCAGCTCCAGATCCACGACGCCGAAGGCGCCAAGGGCATGAGCTACAAGGAGGTGCTCATCACCGCGGACGGCGCGTCGCTCAAGGCCGAGGCCAACCCTTCGGCGCCGGACGTGCAGCCGCTCGTGAAGAACGAGCGCGCCGAGCTGCTCGGGAAGCGCGGCGGCTGGTACAAGCTCCGCTTCCAGGGGAAGGAAGGCTACGCGCCGGTCGATAGTGTGCTCCCCGCCTACTACATGGCCGACGAGCGCACCAAGCTCGACTTCGACCCGATCTACAACCCCGACAAGTACCTGTACGTGGGCAACGCGTCGTGGACGATGCCGGTGGAGAAGGCCAAGAAGGGTCTCTCCGACATGGCGGCGAGCTTGCAGAACGACTCCAAGTTCCCGATGACCGACATCAAGATCGTGGCGACCTTGAAGGACGCGGCGGGCAACGTGGTCACCGAGAAGGAGATCACGGTGGAGGGCGAGGTGCCCCCCAACCGCAGCGACATGATCGGCACCCTCATGCCGGCGCGCGGCGACAAGACGACGCCGCCGCGGATCATGTTCACCAACACCTTCGAGAAGGTCGTCGCCACCGACCCCGCCGCGGCGGAGCGCTGGCTCGACGTGGTCGAGGTCGAGGTCGGCACCGAGCAGACCTCCGAGGCGAGCGTGGTCATCGCCGAAGTGCGCGCGGTTCCGCCCGAGGGGTAGACGGCCCGGTGCTCAGGGCGACTCGAGCTGGCGCAGACCGCGGGCGGAAGACCGGATCGGGTGCAGGCGCGCGGTGAAGTGGCGGAGCGCCTCGGGCTCCCACTCGATCCGCAGGCGCTGGAGGCACTCCTTGTGCTGCGCCACCCACGTCCCGACTTCGATGACGTAGTCGACGTGCGCTTGGGTGTACACGCGCCGCGGGAGCGCCAGGCGCACGAGCTCCCGAGGTGCGGCCACCTGGTGGCCGTCGGGGCGGGTGCGTCCGAACATCAGTGTGCCGATCTCCACACCACGGACCCCACCCTCGACGTAGAGCGCGACGGCGAGCGCCTGAGCGGGGAGGTCGTCTGGCGACCAGTCGGGGAGCAGCCGGCGCGCGTCCAGGTACACCGCATGCCCGCCGAACGGCTTGAGCACCGGCATCCCGCCACGTTCGAGGCCGTGCCCGAGCCACGCCACGCTCCGGGCCCGGTAGCGCAGGTAGTCTTCGTCGGTCACCTCGGTCAACCCCACCGCGAGCGCTTCGAGGTCGCGCCCGGCCAGGCCGCCGTAGGTGGGGAACCCTTCGTTGAGGATGAGGCCGTTTCGCAGCGGGGTGAGGAGAGTTTCGTCCTTGAACGCGAGGAAACCACCGATGTTGACGAGGCCGTCCTTCTTGGCGCTGACCCAGGTGCCATCCGCGAGGCGGAACGCTTCCTGCGCGATGGTCCGCACGTCGATTCGGCTGTATCCGGGCTCCCGCTCGCGCACGAACCACGCGTTCTCGGCGAAGCGGGCCGCGTCCAGGAAGAGCGGCTTGCCGTACTTGTCGCACAACGCCCGCACCGCGCGGAGGTTCGCCATCGACACCGGTTGCCCGCCGGCGGCGTTGTTGGTGATCGTCACGCACACCACAGGCACGCGCGAACCTTGGTTTTTGAGCAGGGCCTCGAGCGCGTCGAGGTCCATGTCGCCCTTGAACGGCGCCTCGAGTTGGGTGTCGCCGGCCAGCGGCGAGGGCAGGTCCACGGCGACCGAGCCCGTCGCTTCCACGTGCGCGCGGGTGGTGTCGAAGTGGCTGTTGTTCGGGATGATGACCCCGGGCCCACCGAAGTGTGCGAAAAGCAACCGCTCGGCGGCGCGGCCCTGGTGCGTCGGCAACACGTACGGGAAGCCGGTGAGCTCCTGAACCACGCGCTCGAACCGCCGGAAGCTCGTCGCGCCGGCGTACGACTCGTCGCCGCGGAGGAGCGCGGCCCACTGTTCCGTCGACATCGCGCCGGTCCCCGAGTCGGTGAGGAGGTCGATGGTGACGAGCTCCGCGGGCAGGGCAAACAGGTTGTGATGTGCCGCCCCGATGGCCGCGACCCGCTCCTCCCGCGACGGGAAGTGGATGGGCTCGACCATCTTCAACCGGAAGGGTTCGACGACGGTGCGGAAACGGGGGTCGGAGTGAATCATGCCCACCGGTGAGCAAGCGGCGTGCCGCTCCGCTTCTGGGCGGCGCCTCAGGCCTGTCCCGACCTCGGGCCGCGTCCCGACGGCGCCGCGCGGCCGGGATCGATGTCCAGCGCGGGGCGCGCCCGCCTCCCCCCGAACCAGGAGGGCGGTCGCGGCGCACCGCCCACACGGGCTGGGGTGCCTGGGTTAGCCCCCGCGTCATGTCCATGTCGCGCTCCGAGGCCACCCTCGCGATCAGCTCCTACGAACGCCCGGTCCAGCGGCGGTACCTCGACCCCGTCGACCTCGTGTGGTTGGCGACGGCGCGTCGCCTGGGGCTGCACGTCCGTCGCAACCCGGCGATCTTCTCGGCCACCGACGGCACCGGCCTGCTCGAGCTCGGTCCGCTGAGCACGCTCGACGCGGACGACTGCACCGCGCAGATGATCTTCCACGAGCTGTGCCACTGGATCACCAATGGGCTGGAGACGTTTCACGAGCGCGATTGGGGTTTTGCGCTCGACGCGGAGCTGGACTGGCGGGAGCACGCGTGCCTGCGGCTGCAGGCGGCGCTCGCGGATCGTCACGGCCTGCGCACCATCCTCGCCCCGACCAGCCAGTTTCGTAAATACTACGATGAGATTCCGGAGGACCCCTTCGCGCCGATGCCGGGCTGGCACTGCGAAGAGCTGGTGATCCCGCTCGCACGGGAGGCCTACGCGCGGGCGCAGGGCGCGCCGTGGGGCGAGCCGCTCGCCGCCGTCTTGGCGGCGCACGGGGCGATTCGCGACGCCGTACGGCCCTTCCTCGGCGACTACGCCACGGATACGGGCGACGACACCCTCCCGAGCTTGTGGCAGGCGTGACGGAGGTGTGTAGGTTGGCGGGGTGCCCGTGTACCGCCTCATCGACGCCATCGTGTTTCCGCCGCCCTCCCACGCGGAGCAGGGCCTCCTGGCCGTGGGGGGCGACCTCCGTCCGGAACGGCTGATCGCAGGTTACGAACAGGGGATCTTCCCGTGGTACAGCGAGGGGGAGCCCATCTGGTGGCACTCTCCCGATCCCCGGTTCGTTCTGGAGCCGGAGCGCCTGCACGTCCCGCGGTCGCTCGCGAAGGTCATCGCGCGGCGGCCGTTCGAGGTGCGCTTCGACACCGCCTTCGCCGAGGTGATCACCCGGTGTAGCGGCAAGGCCCGGCCCGGCCAGGGGCGCGGAACGTGGATCACCCCCGACATGCGCGCTGCCTACTTGCGCTTGCACGAGCTCGGCGTCGCGCACAGCGCCGAGGCGTGGCAGGGCGGGCAGCTCGTCGGCGGGCTCTACGGGGTGTCGCTCGGCGACGTCTACTTCGGGGAGAGCATGTTCGCGGACGTGGACGACGCCTCGAAGGTGGCCTTCGTCGCGCTCGTGCGGTGGATGGCCGCGCGCGGGGTCCGCCTGATCGACAGCCAGGTGCACACGGAGCACCTGGCCAGGTTCGGGGCGGAGAACTGGCCGAGGACACGGTACCTGGCGCGACTGAAGGAGCTGGTTCATCGACCGACACGGCGCGGGCCGTGGGCGGTCGGGCCCGACGATCCGGCGCTCGGCCGTTAGGCTCGGGCCGATGTACGCCTCCCTCGAACCCTACCGCAGCGGCATGCTCGCGGTCTCGTCGCTGCACACCATCTACTGGGAGGAGTCGGGCAATCCCAAGGGAATCCCGGCGGTTTTCGTCCATGGTGGGCCGGGCGGCGGCACGGACCCGGCGCACCGCGGCTTCTTCGACCCTTCCCGGTACCGGATCATCCTGTTCGATCAGCGCGGGTGCGGGCGGTCCACGCCGCATGCCGAGCTGCGGGAGAACACCCCGTGGGACCTCGTCGCCGACATGGAGCGGCTGCGGGTCTTCCTCGGGGTGGAGCGCTGGTTGGTGTTCGGCGGGAGCTGGGGCTCGACCCTGGCGCTGGCCTACGCCGAAGCGCACCCCGAACGGGCGTTGGCGTTGGTGCTGCGGGGCATCTTCCTCGTGCGAAAGTGGGAGATCGACTGGTTCTACCAGCGAGGTTGCGATGCCATCTTCCCCGACGCGTGGGAGGCCTACTCCGCGGCCATCCCGGCGGAGGAGCGGCATGACATGGTCGGCGCGTACTACCGACGGCTCACGAGCCCCGACCCCGGCGTGCGCCTGCCTGCGGCGCGGGCGTGGAGCGTCTGGGAGGCCCGCACGAGCAAGCTCGCGGTGAGCGACGCGCTGGTGCAGCGCCACGACGACGCCCACTTCGCCGAGGCGTTCGCGCGGAGCGCGTGCCACTACTTCCAGCACCGGTGCTGGTTTTCGCGGGACGATCAGCTCCTGCAGCGCTTTTGATAGCGTCGTAGGGCTTTGGAATGGCAGTTGTTTGTTCTGGATTGTCGTTCGCTTTCTTTCCAGAAGCCCTGGAATTTCCGTTGCACTGCGTTGGGTCAAGTGGATGTGTTTGGCGGGTCCCGGGG
>SXOM01000326.1 GCA_005776735.1 Pseudomonadota bacterium | reverse complement strand
GTGGCGATCGAGGCGCCCGAACCGCCCGCGCGCCCGGCCCCGCCCCCGGCCGTGGCAGCACCCGCACCCGCGCCCGCCGCTCCCGCCGTGGCGCCGCCGATGTTGCTCGACGACGCCGAGCTCGACCCGGTCGTGTCGGTCGAAGAGCGCCAGTGGCAGCAGGAGCTCGCGCGGCCGGCCCGCCTCGTGCAGGTCGGCTGGAGCGTCCACGGGGAGTACACCATCGGCAACCACCGCGGCGTCGACATGGTGGTCCCCGAGGTCAAGGCGTTCTCCGAGCAGGCGTTCATGACGCTCGACTACGTCCGGGTGTACGCGCGGGGCCGCAAGGGCCGCATCGAGCTCATCCAGGAGGGCGAAGCCTCGGTGGTGGTCGGCGGCGGCCGCGTGCGCAGCACCGACGCACTCCGCGACGCGCGGATCGACATCATCCGCCGCGACCAGCACATGGAGCCCGACTTCGACGTGAGCCTCCGCTTCGTCGACGGCGCCTCCCTCCCCGACCCGCGCGCCCAGTTGTTGCAGGTCGACACGAGCGATCGCCTGGTGTCGGCGCTGTTCACCACCGGCCTGCCGCTCCGCAGCGCGCGCAAGCTGCGCCTCGGGCCCGTCACCGCCGAGCTCACGTTCGACGGCCAGGGCCTCCGCGTCGAGGGCTACCTGTCGAGCTACCGCACCGGCGCCACCGGCTTCGTCCCGTTCTTCCACCGCGCCGCGGGCGGCGCGTGGCGCACCATGCCGGAGGACGGCTCGCCCGTCTCCCTCGCGGCCGGCGGGGAGCTCCTCGCGGGCACGGCGGTGTACCGCTTCGAGGTCGTGTAGGTGGTGGAGCGCCACGAGGTCGGCGTGCTGTGTGCGCTCGGGATCGGCCCCCAACGGGGCGGCCGTGCGTCCAACCAGGACAACTACCTGGTGTGCCGCTCGGGCAGCACCCGGTGGCGCGCCGGCGACGAGGAGGCCATCGTCCAGGCGCCCGACCGCCCCGACCTGCTCTTCGCGGTCGCCGACGGCATGGGCGGTCACGAAGACGGCGAGGTCGCTTCGGCCGCGGCGGTCCAGGCGATGTCGCGGTTGTTCCACCGGCCCTTGCCGCGCGAGCCCGAGGCCGAGCTGTACGCCTTCGTGCGCGACACGCACCAGCGGGTGCGCGAGCGGGTGTCCGCGGGCGGCGAGGTCAAGATGGGCACCACGCTCACGGTGGTGTGGATCATCGGCGAACGGGCGTACTGGGTGCACGTCGGCGACAGTCGCCTGTACCACTGGCGCGAAGGCCGCCTCACCCGGATCACCCGCGACCAGACGCGCGAAGAGTTCGCGATGCGCGACGGGCGGCCGATTCCGAGCCACCCCCGCTACCTCGCGCAGAACTTCATCTTCGGCAGTCGGGGCCTCGGCAACGACGCCGCGCTCCGCCTCGACCGCGGCGTCGACTCGGGCTCGTTCACGCTCCGCCCCGACGACCGGCTGCTCCTGAGCAGCGACGGCCTGCACGGCCGCCTCACCGACACCCAGCTCGCCGACACCCTCGCCCACGTCCCTTCGCCCCAGGCGTGCGCGGTCACGCTCGGGGAACGCGCCATCGCCCACCAGTCCGACGACAACATCACCGCGCTGGTGGTGCGTATCGACGCCGAAGCTGGCGAGGCCGTCGACGACGCCGACACCATCATCCCGGTGTGAAAAGCGGTTGGGGTTCGGTCGGCCCGGGGCTACCCTGGGCGCGAGGTCGCCTCCCGATGCTGCTCTTGTGGACCCTTGCGTGCTCCACCCCCGACGAAACCGGCGACACCGGGCCGCTCCCCGACACCGCCGACACCGCCGACTCGGCGGACACCGCCGACACCGCCGAGACCGGCGACACCGACACCGCCCCGCCGAACAACCCGCCGGGCGCCGCGGAGGTGGGCATCTCGCCCGCCACGCCCGCGCCGGGCGTCGACTTCGCGGCGGTGGTCGTCACCCCGGCGGTCGATCCCGATGGCGACGAGGTGCTGTACCGCTATGCGTGGTCGCGAAACGGCACGGCCGAGGCCCACGCCGAGGCGGTCGTCCCCGGCGCGATGGTCGTCGACGGGGACACCTGGGTGGTCGAGGTCACCCCCCACGACGGCGTCGACGACGGTCCCATCGCGACCGCGACCGCGACCGTGGGCAACGCCGCCCCCACCGCCCCGGAGATCTCCATCCTCCCCGCCGAGCCGGTCGAAGGCGACGATCTGGTGCTCACCATCGACGTCCCCGCGGTCGACCCCGACGGGGACGTGGTCACCACCACGATCACCTGGAACAAGAACGGCACCTACACCAGTTGGTTCGACGGCCTGACCACGATCGAGGGCAAGTGGGTCGGCGACCAGGACCAGTTCGAGGCGGTGGTGTCGGTGACCGACGGCCTGCACGCTCCCACCGAGGTCCGCGCGTCGGTGACCGCGGCGTACACCTGCGCCAACCCGCCCCCCGAGGCCCTGGCCACCGCCAACCTGACCGACGCGCGGGCCTACCATGGCATCGGGTTCGACGACGCCGACGCCACGCTCATCGGGTGGGACGGCAGCGCGCTCCTCAAGAGCGAATACTCGGGCTCCCGGTCGTTGTTCGTGCCCGGCGTCTCCAGCGCCGAGCAGATCGACCGCCTCCCCGACGGCGACTGGGTCTACGCGGACAACTACACCGGCACCCTGGTCCGGGTCGACCCGAGCGGCGCCACGTCGGTGGCGGCCACGGGCCTCGGCTACGTCTACGGCGTCACCACCGGCCCCGACGGCATGGTGTACGTCACCTACGGCTCGGTCACCCGCGTCGATCCCGACACGGGCGAGAAGACGACGATCGTCGATGCCCTCGGCGGCGAGACCGCGCACGCGGTCAACTTCAACCTCGACAGCACCGTGATGTACATCGCCACCATCGGCTCCGGCACCGTCTACGAGGTGCCGCTCGACGCCAACCTCGATCCCACCGGCGCCCCCACCGCCTTCGCCACGGGCATGGGCTCGTGGATGGACGGCCTCGAGCTCGACGAGTGCGGCAACCTCTACATCCCGAACTACTCCGACAGCATGTTGTGGCGGGTCGATCCGTCGGGGACCACCAACACCCGCATGGTCACCGCGAACAGCACGCTCTACGGCCACGGCGTCACCTGGGGCAACGGCGCCGGCGACTGGGACGCGCTCACGCTCTACCAGCCGCAGCCCTACAACGGCAGCACGGTGCGCGAGGTGCGCATCGGTTTCGCCAGCGGCGACACGGTCCGCACCTGGAACGGCGTGGCCGCACCCTGGTAGTGGGGGCCCGGCCCGCGACCGTCCCGAAGCGCGCGGGGTCCGGCGGCCGGTCCGCGCCGCGCGTACGCACGCCGCTACGGGACGTCGACCTCCAGCTCCAGGCCCTCGGCCACCGCCGGCCACCGCCCGCCCCACACCGCGCCGTCGCCGCACGCGGGGAGCGCACCGCGGGCTTCGGCCGCGACCAGGCCGCTGCCATCGAACCGCAAGCGGAGGGTGCGGCCGCCGAGCGGGCACCCGGCGTCCAGCGCCTGCGCCGCCAACAGGGCGTCCGCCGCGGTGCCCGGAGCCGCCGCTGGGCGGGCCCAGCCGCTCGGCGGAGCCCCCGCCGTCCACGGAACCTCGTCCACCGGCACGATGCCCAGCATCTCCACCGAGGTACGCCCGACCTCGTCGCCGATCTCCGGGTTGCGCAAGACGGTGACCACGTACCCACCGATGGCGACCCACAACACCACGCGGACGGCCATCCAGGCGCGATCACTCAGCATTCCTGCTGCGTATGCCGTCCAGCGCACGGGCGGGGCCGGGCAAGACGCGGCGACCCGGGGCGCGGGTCGGCGTACTTCGGTGGAGGGCAAACGCAGCGTCGGCGAGGGTCGCAGAACGAAGTCACCCCCGGGTCCTGCCGGGCCGGGTGAAATTGGCGCTCGCTCCGCCGCAGGTTCGCAAGCGAACCTGCGCTCCGCTCGCACTTCGGGCAACTCCGCTCGCTGGCGGCCCGCCCGCCATCGGTCCGAGGGCGGGCCGCCTCGCTGAGGGTGGAAGGGGCAGGTGGGCCGGCGGGCCCCCGGCGCGCGAAGCGCGTTGGGGTGCTGGCACACCACCCGCCGCGTC
>SXOM01000325.1 GCA_005776735.1 Pseudomonadota bacterium | reverse complement strand
CCGGCGCGGCGGAGGAGGTCGGTCGTGAGCGGCCGCTGCACCGGCCCACCGTCGGTGAGCGTGGCAACGTCGAACTTCGAGCCGGGCGGCGGGATAGCCGGGGGCGTGGCCTTCCCGTTCGACGCCGTCGTGATCCTCGGCAAGGAGCTCCGCCGCGACCCCGAGCGCGCCGGGCGCGAGCTCCGCGCTCGCGCCGCCGCCGCCGCCGCTGCGCTCCGTGCGGGCGCCCACAGCGTCGCCACCCTCGAGGCCCGCCTGCGCGGGCAGCCGGTGAGCGGCGCCGCCCTGGTGGCCGAACACCTCGATGCGCTCGGCGTCGACCCGGCCCGGGTGGTCCGCCGCGAACAGACCCGCAGCACCCGGGAAGAGGCGCTGCTCGGCGCGGCGTGGTTGTGGGAGCGCGGGGCGCGCCGCGGCCTGGTGCTCACCGCGAGCTACCACGTGCCGCGCGCCCGGCGGCTCTTCCGCGAAGCCGGCGCCGCCGCCGAGGTGCACGCGCCGGAGGCGTTGTGGCGCTGGGCGACGCCCGAGGAGCGGCGGTGGATCGAGGCCGGCACCCCCGACGCCGCCGCGCTCCAGGCCGAAGCGCGCACCGAAGCCCTGTTCGGCGCGCTGGAAGCGGCGCTCACGCCGCTGCCGCACATGTCGCGCGCGATGCTCGAAATCCGGGCGGGGGCCTGGCTTCGCGGCGGCTGACGCCGCTCCGTGGGAGATCGCGCACGCACCGCGCCGCGAGCCGGCCCCGCCCCGGCCGCCTTCGGGACAGGCCTACCGGCTCGCCCCGAAGCGCCCCTTCAGGGCATCGGGCCGAAGACGATGGTGCCCTGATCCGTGGCCGGCGGTTCGGCGGAGGGCTCCTGGTTGAGCACGACCACCGCCACCGTGGCCCCCGCGCCCGCCACCACCGCGCCGGTGCCGGCCCAGACCCACCACGGTACGCCCTTGCGGACGATGGTGGTGGTGCCGCCCTCGTCGGGGGACGGCGGATCGTAGAGCAGGCGCGCGAGGACCGCGTTGGTGCCGATGTCCAGCGGCAAGACCTGGGCGCCCACACGGTCGGCGCGGACGTCGCCGTTTTCGGTCAGGTAGGTGCCGACGGTGGGCAACAGGTCGGTGATCGCGCCCACGGGATCGTCGCCCGAGTCGGCCGTGAGCACGCGGGAGAAGTTGCCGGTGCGGGGCGAATAGAGCTGCACCCCCACCTGGGTGCGGCTGACCTGGCCCGCGACCAGCACGGCCACACCGTCGTCGTAGTTGCCGAACGCGCGGTACAGGTCGCGGACCTGGCGGCTGCGGCCGGGGTTGTCGTCGGCGGCGACACCGAGCCCCTGCGCCTGGAGCGCCACGTCGACCGGGCGTGCTTCGCCCGCGGTGACGTTGAGCGTCTCGAACGCAGTGGCCCCGCCGTCGGCGCGCACGAGCAGGTAGTGTTCGCCAGGAGTGACCTCGATCTCGGCCACCGGGGCCGCGCCGAGGTCCTTGCCGTCGAGGTACACGGTCGCGCCCACCGAGGTCTGGACGGTGACCCGCGCCGGCTCCTTGCGCCCGAGGTCGGCACGGGCGCTGTCGTAGAGCTCGATGATGCGCGGCGGATGGTTGACCGCGTCGAGCTCGCGCTCGACGTCGAGCGTGGCCGACCGCCGGAACGCGCTCAACGCGGCCTTCTCGTCGCCCAGCGCCACGCGGATCATGCCCACGAGCACCCAGGCGTCGGCCAGGTCGTGGGTGGAGGTGCTCACCGCCATGCCCTTCTGCAAGAGCGCCACCGCCTCTTCGGCCACGGGCTGCGCTTCTTCGACCTGGGCGCGGTCGTAGAGCAGGCGCGCCTCCTTGAGGCGCTCCCGGCCCGGGCCGACCGCGAACGTCTCCAGGATGATGGCCTCGCGGCCGCGGATGAGCTTGCTCACGTCGGCGGGGCCCAGCGCATCGACCGGGGCGCGGTCGTCCAGCGCCTTTTCCAACGTGAGCGCCGCCTCGGTGGCCGCCTCGCCGACCAGGCCGGGGATGTGCGCCCCGACGACCAGGACATCGGGTTCGTCGCCCGCGAGCGCGAGCGAGGCCAACAGCGGCAGCAGCATGGCCGGCATCGTACCCGGCCGGGATACGGAGCGCACATGATGCAGCGCGATGCCCGCGTGATCGGGGTGGACCCCGGCAGCCGCACCACCGGCTGGGGCGTGGTCGAGCGCACGGGCGGCCGGATGGTGCGCCTGGCGTCGGGGGTCATCCGCACCGATCCCGAGGCGCCGATGCCGACCCGACTGCAGGCCATCCACCTCGGGCTCGCCGAGGTGGTGCGGGTGTGGGCGCCCACCGAAGCCGCGATGGAAGAGATCTTCGCCCACCGCAGCGCCGCGAGCGCGCTGGTGCTCGGGCAAGCCCGCGGCGTGGCGCTCCTGGCGGTGGCGGGGCTCGGGCTGCAAACCTACAACGCCATGACCATCAAGAAGACGGTGACCGGCAGCGGCAAGGCCGACAAGACCCAGATCGCCCGCATGATGGCGGTGCTCCTGGGCCTGCACGCCGACGTCCCGCCGGACGAGACCGACGCGCTGGCCATCGCGGTCACCCACCTCGGCCACGCCGGCCACCGCGCCGCGCTCGGGGCCATCGTCGCCAAACCCAAGCGTGAACGGCGGATGTCGGCGCGCGACCAGTGGACCGCCATCGCGCTGCGCGCCGGAGCCAAGGCATGATCGCTCGCATCAGGGGAGAGGTGGTGG
This sequence comes from Pseudomonadota bacterium, assembly GCA_005776735.1. GTDB lineage: Bacteria > Myxococcota_A > UBA796 > UBA796 > SXON01 > SXON01. The sequence continues at coordinate 6,739 of SXOM01000325.1, read as the reverse complement.
AGCGCGGCCCCGGTCGCCTCGTCGTCGACGTGCACGGCGTCGGGTACGAGGTCTGGGTGCCCACCCGCGTGGCCGAGGCTGCGCGCGAGCAGGTGACGCTGAGCGTGCACACGGCGGTGCGCGAAGACGCGATCACCCTCTTCGGGTTCGCCAGTGGCGACGAGAAGGGCCTGTTCGAGCAGCTCATCGCGATCTCCGGGATCGGCCCCAAGCTCGCCCTGGCGTGCCTCAGCGGCCTCGAGCCCGACGCCTTCGCGCGCGCGGTCAACGCCGCCGACGTCCGCACGCTCTCGCAGGTGCCCGGCATCGGCAAGAAGACCGCCGAGCGCATCGTGCTCGAGCTCAAGGGCAAGCTCACCGCGAGCGCGCTCCCGACGAGCTCTCCGGCGGCGCGGGCCCCCGACGACACGCTGCCGCTCGCGCTGGCCCAGCTCGGCTACAAGCGCAGCGAGATCGACCTGGCGTTGTCGCACCTCGTGGATCTCGGAAAGAACGAGGCGCCGCTGCCCGAACGCATCCAGCTCAGCCTCCAGCGGCTCTCCCGGGGGGTCTCGTGATCCTCGCCCTCTTCCTCGGTTGTCTCGTGTCCACGCCCAACGCCCCCGCCGCTCCTCCCGCGGCCGACCGCGCCCTCGACCCCGCCGACTTCCACATCGTCGACGCCGGCCAGGCCCGCCTGTTCCGCGACCTGCACACCCACGCCGGCACCGGCACGCCCGGGTGGCGCACCCTGCCCTACCGCCGCCTCGGCAACTTCGTCGAAGCGCGTTGGTGTTCGCCGACCGTGCGTGAGGCCGCGTGCGCCGGCGGGTCGGTGGTCAACGACCGCGAGCCCGGGACCGGGTGGCGCCAGCTCTCCACCTTGGCCTACGACAGCGAGTGGCCGTCGTGTTTCGGCGTGGTGTACAGCGCCGGCGAAGTGCCGGCCCAGGACGGGTGGGGAGCCACGGTGTGGCTCGCCATCAACGGTCGCGGCGTCGTCGGCGAAGGCTACGGCTTCAGCTTCCTGAAGGTCGAGGGCGGCCGCGTGGTGCGCACGATCTCCGGCGGCGGCTGGAGCGTCGAGCTCGGCGCCGACCGTGTCACCACCGCGCCCGGCGCCCCGGCCGAAGAGGCGCTCGCGATGGTCCAGAGCCCCGAAAACTTCGCCGCCACCGTGTCGATGCGGCTCAACGCGCTCGTGGCGCAGGTCCGCGCCGCCGAAGCCGCCGGCGTCGGCATCTGGGAAGAAGGGCCCTACCTGGGCCGCGGCATCCCGCCCGAACGCACCCGCGTGGTGGCCCCCACCGCCGAGGGCAAGCGCCTCGCGGACGAGGCCGCCGCACGGCTCACCGCCGATCGCGACACGCTGATCGCCGAGGCCAAGACGCTGCACCCGATCCTCGCCCGGCTCATGCCGAAGTCGGTGATCGCCCCCTGAACGGAAGGGAGGGGCGCCGCGCCGCGACCGGCCGCTCCGGACTCCGAGGCCGGGCGCGCGGCGCACGCTAACGCGTGAACTCCACGACGAGCGCGGCCTCGGCCTGGAGGATCATCCCGAAGTCGGTCTCGGTCTCTTCGAGGTCGAGCGCGCCGAAGCCGCGCACGAGCCACCGGGCTCCCACCGCGACCGCGGGCCGGCCCGCGGCGTCGGCGAACAGGTACTCGGCCCCGAGGCCCGCTTGCACGCCCATCCCCCCGATCGCGGCGCGCCGGTCGGCGCTGTCGGCGTCGGCCTCGGTCTGCTCGGCCTCGGTCCACCCGCTGTCGGCCTGGCCGGCGTTCGGGGCGATCCCGAACAGGCCTGCGGTACCCCAGGCGTTGACCCGCCCCGGCTCCCGCGCCCAGACGTAGCGCCGCCAGTCGGCGCCGAGCCGCACCCCCCCGACGTTGAAGGTGCGCACCTCCTCGGTGGCGCGGACCGTGGCGACCTCGACGATCGCGACGTGGCCGAGCCACGCGGTGCGCGGCCCCACCCACCCCGCGTGCGCGGTGAGCGGGGGGCGGATCCACCCGTCCCACTCGCTCGCCAGCGTACCGGAGAACCCGTCGTTGGCGGAGAACGACAACGCGCCGATGCCCACCGGCACCCAGGCGACCCCGCCGAGGACCGCGGCCTGGGCGGCGGCGACGGAGAGCAGGAACATCGTGGCGGGCCTCGACCCGAGTCTAATCGCCTGGGTTAGCCCGCGGCCGATGGAGCGTGTCGCACTGTTGGGCCACCGCCCGGAGACCCTCGTCGCGGCGCTCGCCGAGCGCGGCGTGGTGTGCTCGTTGCGCGAGGCCCGCCAGGTGCTCTCGCGCGTGATCTCCGACGGCAACCCCGATCCCACTCCGCGGGTCTCGCCGCGCAAGGCGCTGGTGGGGGCGCTCCATGCCCACGCCGAGTGGGGGCGGCCCGAGGTGCTCGAGCGGGTGCCGGACGGCGAGGGCAAGAGTGTGCGGTACCTCTTCCGGCTCGATGACGGCGCGCTCGTCGAGGCCGTGCGCATCGGGCTGCTGAAGGAGGGCTGCTTCACGGTCTGCCTCTCGTCGCAGGTCGGCTGCGCGATGAAGTGCGACTTCTGCGCGACCGGTCGCCTCGGCCTCACCCGCAACCTCAGCGCGGCCGAGATCATCGGGACGTTCCTGACGGTGCGGGACGAAACACCGGGCCGGGTGACGGGGGCGGTGTTCATGGGGCAGGGTGAGCCGTTCCATAACTATGAGGCGGTGATCCAGGCGGCGCAGGTGCTGCGCGACCCCGCCGGCGGGCGCATCGCCCAGGAGGCGATCACCATCTCCACCGTGGGGCGCGTGCGCGAGATCCGCCGCTTCGCGGCCGAGCGCCAGCCGTTCAAGCTCATCGTCTCGCTCACCTCGATGATCCCGGCGCGGCGGGAGCGGCTGGTGCCGGTCGCGGGGGCGGCGCCGCTTCCGGAGCTGGTCGACGCGTTGCGCGAGGTGGCCGCGGTCGGCAAGGGCCGCCTCACGCTCGCGTGGGTGGTGATCCGGGGCGAAAACACCGGCGACGACGAGATCGAGGCCCTGCGCGTGGGGCTCGCCGGCCTGCCCTACCAGCTCAACCTCATCGACGTGAACGACAACCGCGCCGATGGCCACCACCGGGTGTCCGAAGTGGAGCTCTCGGACTTCATCGAGCGCCTGCAGGTGCTGAAGGTTCCCATCGTGCGGCGCTACAGCGTCGGGCGCGACGAGAACTCGGCGTGCGGGATGTTGGCCGCGACCCGGGCCGGCGCGACGCCGGTTCGGTGACGCGCCGGGTGACGGGGGGTCGGAACCGACCGAGGGGAGCGCAGGCCCGGCTTGCCGGGCCGCAGCGGAACGAGCATCGGGGCCGATCCCCCGGCAGGACCCGGTGACGACCCCGTCGGGCCGCCGCGCCGCCGTGGCCTCGGCCCGCCGCAGACGGTGCCGCGCACACGGGTCGCCGCGTCTTGCCCGGCCCGGTGCGGGCCGGTGCAGCCAGACCCTCCGCGGCCCCGTCGCCGGCGTTCTACCTTCCTCGGTGACGCCACGCCCGTTCGGTGACGCGCCGGGTGACGGGGGGTCGGAACCGACCGAGGGGAGCGCAGGCCCGGCTTGCCGGGCCGCTGCGGAACGAGCGTCGGGGCCGATCCCCCGGCGGGACCCGGTGACGACCCCGTCGGGCCGCCGCGCCGCCGTGGCCTCGGCCCGCCGCCGACGGTGCCGCGCACACGGGTCGCCGCGTCTTGCCCGGCCCGGTGCGGGCCGGTGAGCGGCGACACCGGCATCGCCGTTCGGTGGTGCGCGTGTCATGGTGGACGGATGTGGTGCCTGCTGACCCTCGCCTTCGCCGCCGACCCCGAGTCGATCTTCGTCGACCCGCGCGACCTGCGCGTGCAACGCCTGCCCGGCGTCGACACCGCGAGCACGCCGAAAGGCGACCAGAGTCCGGCCCTCGCGGCGGGCTTGTTCCTGAGCGTCTCCGGGAGGGCGGTGAACGCGCCGGTCGAGGAGCTACGCGCCTCGATCTCGCCCGACGACGCCCGCCTCTACGCGGGGCTGCTCGCGTCGGCCGAGCCGCTCGCCGCCACGCTCGCGCGCGAAGAGGCCCCCTTCGCCGCGACCGTCGGCACCGCCGAAGCACCCCGTTGCCACCGCGCGCGGGTGGAGCGCCTGACGCTCACGCTCGTCGCGACCGGGACTCGTTTGCAGGGGCAACGCCCGCTTCCGGGGAGCGAAGTGCTCACCGACGGGCCCTGCCCGGCGGGATAACGCCGCGGGCGTGGCCCCGTCCGCGCGTCCAACCCTGGCGCTCGCGGCAGCCGCGCTCGTGGGGGCGTGGCTGCGGCTGGGTGCGCTCGATCGCGAAGGCCTGTGGCTCGACGAGCTGTTCACGGTGCGCGCGGCCACGCGCGAGAGCTGGGCGGCGCTGATCGCCGAGCTCGCGGCCGACGTCCATCCGCCGTTGTGGTTCTTTCTCCTCCACCTGTTGCCGGAGGGGCCCGATGCGTCCTGGCGCGTCCCGAGCGCGCTCGTCGGCCTCGTGGGCGTCGCGCTCGCCGCGGCCTTGGCGAGGTCCCTCGCGGGCGGCGGTACCCACGGAGCGCGGGCGACGCTCCTCGCCGCGGCGCTGACGGCGACGGCACCGGGCCTGGTGCTCCTGGACCGCGAAGCGCGCGCCAACGCCGCGTTGTCGGCGGCGGCCGTGGGGCTGGTGCTCGCGCTCGTCCGGGGCCGCAGCGTGGCGGTGGTGCTGGTGGCGGCCGTCCTGGTGAACCTGCACCCGTTCGGCCCGTTCGTCCTCGCGGCGGCGGCGCTCTTCCGGTACCTCGACCCGGGCGACGGGACGGGGTCGCCGCCCGGGCGCGGGGTGCTCCTGCTCGGTGCCGGCGCGCTCGCCCTGCTCCCCTGGGCGTCGGTGCTCGTGGGGCAGGCCGATCAGTTCGCCGCATCGCCGTGGTACCGCCCCCCGCCCGGCGACAGCGTCGGGTGGGTGCTCGCCGAGCTCGCGGACGACCAGCCGGGCCTCTGGTTGGGGCCGCTCCTCGGGTTGGGGGTCGCGGCGCGGTTGGAAGGTCCCGGCGAACGACGCGGGCTGGTCCTCGCGGCGGCGTTCGTCGTCGGCGTGGTCCTGCTCCCGCAGGCGGCGTCCTACCTGTGGGCCCCGATCCTACGCTCCCGCAGCGCGTTGCCCCTGTTGCCCGTGGTCCTGGTCGCCGCGTCGCTCGGGCTGGCCCGGATGGGGCGACCGGGGGTGATCCTGGGCCTGGTGGCCGCCACCGGCCAGGGCCTGGCCGCATGGTCGGCGACTCGGCTCGAGGTTCGACGCGAGCAGTGGCGGGAGGCCGCCGCATGGGCGGCGCCGCTGGTGCCGCCCGGCGGCCTGGTGCTCGCGACCCATCCCCAGTTGTGGCGCCACTACCTCGGCGAACACGTCGATCTGCGCGACGCCGCCTCGCTGGACGTCGATGCCGCGCCAGGAGCGGTGGTCTTGCTCGGGCACGAGCCCGACCCGACCGCGCTTCACGCGCGGCTCGGGGCGACGGTCCTGGAGGAAGCCCGCTTCCACGGGGTGTGGGGGGCGCGCGTCGGGGGGTTCGCGCGCCCGCTGCCGCTGAACGTGGACGACCCCGCGCGCGGGCGCGCCGACGGGACGCACGCCGAGCTCTGGGGCGCCACCTCGGCCCGCACCCCGCCGCTCCGCGCCCGCGGAGCGTGCGCGGTGCACGTCCGCGCCCACGAGGACGCCGCTGGTGTCGAGCCGGCCGAGCTGCGCGTCCGCGTGGTGCTCGACGGGGTGGCGGTGCTCGACGAGCGCCTGGCCGTGGGGGGCGCCGGGGTCACCGCCGGCGCGCCGCTCGTCCACGGCGAGCCCGACCACAACGAGCTCGTCGTCGAGGTCGCCTTCACCAACGACGCCGTGGTCGACGGCGCGGACCGCAACGCCTACCTCGACGAGATCCGACTGGACTGTCGGTGAGGGCGGACGCGCGGCGCAGAGCATACGCTCGCGCATGACCCCTCCCCTCTGGGCCCTCCTCGGCTTCGCCGTCTGGACGCTGTTGTTGGTGCTCGTCACCATCGGCGGCTACCGCGTCGGCCTGGTCCTCCTCGGCAAGGCCCGACCCAACGCCTTCCCCGCCGACACCCCCCACGGCCCCGAGTGGTACCGACGCGCCATGCGCGCACACGCCAACTGCGTCGAGAACCTGCCGATCTTCGGCGCGGTCGTGCTCATCGGCCACACGATCGGCCTGCAAGGCGGGACGTTCGGCACCCTCGCGCTCGCTACCTTCGCGGCCCGCGTCGGCCAGACCCTCGCCCACCTGAGCTCGGGCCGAAGCCTCATCGTGAACGTACGCTTCGCGTTCTTCCTCGTGCAGCTCGTGTGCGTCGGCGCGATGGTCGTCCAGATCGCCCGCCACTGATGGGCCGGGCAAGACGCGGCGACCCGGGGCGCGGGTCGGCGTCGGGGTGGGGGCCAGGCGCCGCCTCCGGGGACACAGACACGAGGTCGCCCCCGGGTCCTGCCGGGCCGGGTGAAATTGGCGTTCGCTCCGCCACAGGTTCGCAAGCGAACCTGCGCTCCGCTCAGCCAATTCCACCCGACCCGTCACCCGCCGCGTCACCGAGCCGGCCAACGCGGGGCGGCGTTTGGCACAGCGGAGGGACGCCGAACCGCGAGGGTCTTGCTGCACCGGCCCAGGTCGGCGAGCGTGGCGATGTCGAACTTCGAGCAGTATTTTGGTGAGCGTGGCGACGGTGGCGAATCGGCGCGGCGGCGGGGGGAGGT
>SXOM01000324.1 GCA_005776735.1 Pseudomonadota bacterium | reverse complement strand
GCCACCGACGCCACCCGCGTGGCGGTGGCGGCGTCGACCGACGCGGTGACGCCGGGATCGAAGGCGCCATAGGTGTCGCGCCACATGGCGGCCTGCGTCGTGACCACGCTGCGCAGGCGCGCTTCGTCCGCCGCGGCGACGACCACGACGGCAGCGGCCTCGCGGGGGAGCGCGTTACGCTTGTTCCCGCCGCCGAGGCTCGCCAGGCGCCACGGGACGTCGACGGCGGCGAGCACCTGGGCGAGCACCCGGATGGCGTTGGCGCGGCCCAGGTGGATGTCACCGCCCGAGTGCCCGCCCTTGGCGCCGTGGACCCTGACCCGGAGCGCCACCCCCGCAGGGGCCGGCCCCCAGGTCACGTTGCGGCGCAGCTCGTTGTCCACGCCGCCGGCGCAGCCGACGGTGAGGAAACCTTCGGCCTCGGAGTCGAGGTTCAGCAGGTACTTCGCCCGCATCCATCCGGCACGCAGCTCGTTGGCGCCGGTGAGGCCGGTCTCCTCGTCGATGGTGAGCAACAGCTCGAGCGGCGGGTGGACGAGCCCCGGCGTGGCCAGGGCGGCGAGGCCCACGGCGACGCCGATGCCGTCGTCGGCGCCGAGGGTGGTGCCGGTGGCGCGGAGGAAGTCGCCGTCACGTCGGACCCGGATCGGGTCGCGCGTGAAATCGTGCTCGGTGCCTTCGTTCTTCTCGCACACCATGTCGATGTGGGCCTGCATCCCGACCGTCGGCGCCCCCTCGTGGCCAGGGGAGCCGGGCTTGCGGATGAGGACGTTGCCCACGGCGTCGGTCTCGACCTCCAGCCCGAGCGCCCGACCCTGCGCGACGCACCACGCCGCCGCGGCCGCCTCCTGCTTCGACGCCCGCGGGATCGCGCTGAGCGCCAAGAAATAGGACCACACCAGCGCAGGCTCCAGCTTCTCCAGGTCGGTCGACATCGGCACCTCCGGTCGCGCGGTTAGCGCTGCGAGGCCGCGCTGGCCACGCCGAAACCCCGAGGCCCTCGAGGGGTCCGCGCCGCGACCCGCCGTGCCGACCTCCGGTCGGCGTGGGGCAGCCTACGCCGCGCGGCCCGGCGCCACCGGGAGGGCCGCAATACCGGTGGGCATGTCTCGCATCCAGAAGGTCGCCTTCTCCATGCTCCCGGTCCGCGACGCCGCGCGCGCACGGGCGTTCTACGAGTCCACGCTCGGCCTGGCGCGGGGGAGCCACTCCGCCGACGGCACCTGGACCGAGTACGATCTCCCCGGCGGCGGCTGCATCGCCCTGTTCCGCCACCCCGATCCGGCGCACACGGTGCGTCCGGGCGGCGTGAGCGTGGCCTTCGAGGTCGACGACCTCGATGCGTTGAACCTCGAGCTCAAGGCCCAAGGGGTCGCCTACCAGGCCGACATGGTCCACTCGCCCGTGTGCCGGATGTCGATCATCGCCGACCCCGATGGCAACACGCTCATCCTCCACCACCTCCGCAAGAAGGGCTGACATGGAACCCAGGCACGTGGTCGTCACGGGCGCCTCCAGCGGCATCGGCCGCGCCGTCGCGCTGCGCCTGGCCGGGGAGGGGTACCGGGTCAGCCTCCTCGCGCGCCGGGTGCCGGCGCTGCGGGAGACGGCCGCGCTCGCCGGGGGCGCCCCGAGCGTCGTCGTGGCGTGCGACGTGACCGAGGGCGCCTCGGTGGACGCGGCGTTCGCGGCGGCGGCCGACGGGCACGGTCCGATCCACGCGTTGGTGGCGGCGGCCGGCGTGGGCGGCGCCAACTCCCCCGGGGCGGCCGATCGGTTCGATCGGCTCGTCGACACCAACCTCGCCGGCACCTACCGCTGCCTGCGCGCGGCGGAGCGTCACCTCGCGCCGGGCCCCGAGCCGCGGCAGTTCGTCGTCATCTCGAGCGTGCTCGCGCGCTTCGGCGTGCCCGGGTACACCGGCTATTGCGCCAGCAAGGCGGCGCTGCTCGGCCTCGTGCGGGCGCTGGCGTTGGAGCTCGCGCCGGCCGGCGTGCGGGTCAACAGCATCTGTCCGGGCTGGGTCGACACCGACATGGCGTGGGAGGGGCTCGGGGGGATGGCGCGGGCGATGGGCATCACCCCCGACGAGGCGCACGCCGTCGCGATGCGCGCGGTCCCGCTGGGCCGGATGGGGCGCCCCGAGGAGGTCGCGGGGCTCGTGAGCTGGTTGCTCGGCCCCGACGCGCAGATCATGACCGGCCAGGCCCTCGACCCCAACGGCGGCGCGTGGATGGGGTAGGCGCTCAGCGCTCGAGCCCCAACTCCACGAACATCTGAGGGGTTTCGTAGCCCGCGGGCGGGGGCGAAGCGGCGGTGCTGCGGAGCGTCACGCTCGAGCCGCGCCAGTCGAGCACCGAGAACGCGTCGAGCACGCCGCCGTCGTGCCAGAGCTGCAGCGTGAACGTCTCGCCTTCGCCGACGTAGCTGAAGTCGTCTGGCTCCGAGGAGACCATCGACCAAGTGTAGACGACGACGTCCGGGGTCGGGTCGGGCTGCAGCGTCCCGGTCCACGTGTAGCTGTACACCGCAAACGCCTCGTCTTCCCGGGTGAGCTCCAGGGACCCGGCGAGCGACTCGACCGTCGCGTCGTCGGCGGTCGCGCCGACGCGCAGCTCGGCGATGTCCCAAAAGCCGTGCAGGTCGGGCTCCCGCTCGCAGCCGGCCACCAGGAGCACCAGCAACGACCGCGTCACTCGGGCCCCAGCGACAACGACACCCGCGCGCTGAGCGCGTTCACGGCGAACGGGTAGAGCGCGAGCTGCTCGGGGTCGTTGAACAACAGGATCACGTACACCCCGACCTTGCTGCGGTACTCGGCGCGGGCGCTGAAGTAGGTGCCCCCCTCCACGCCGAGCGAATACTGCGCCGGCAGCGTCACCACCCCGACCTTGGCGAGGAAGCCCTCCTCCCCTTTGCGGCGGGCGCGGGCGCTCTTGTCGACGAGCCGGCCGCGGACGTACCCGGGGGTGTGTACCGCCACCATGCTGTCGTAGAGGTTCACCTCAGGGCTCACGGCGACGGCGATGTCGACGTCGACCCACTGCATGATGTTGTCCTGCTGGAGGTGCAGCGTACGCAACCGCCCCTCTGCAAGGTCCGCCGCCTGGCTCGCGAGGTCGCCTTCGCCGTCCTTGGCGCTGGCCGCCACGCCGCCCGCGACGTCGAGGATCGCCTCGCCGAACGGGAGGTCACGCAGGAACACCGAGGTGAGGCCCACCTTCTTCGCGGCGTCTGCCAAGCCGAACCGCGCCGGGTCGAAGCGGTCCAGACCCGCCTTGAGGAAGCTCCACGGCGTCTTCCCCGCGAACGGGTCGGTGCCGTCCAGCGGGATGGCGAGGGTGCCGAACAGGCCGACCGTGCGCTCGTCCACGCTCGCGTACGCCCCGCCGATGCCGGTGTAGCCGATGCGCGCCCCGAACCAGCGGGTGTCCACGTGCGCGCCGCCGATCCAATCGAGGCTGTAGCTGGAGACCCCGTCGCCGGTCTGCCAGATTCCGACGAACGGCGACGACACCAACGGGTAGAGCTGGATGATCATCGTCGGAACGACGAAGTACCGCTGGCCCATGACCGACTGGGTGACGCTCGCGCTGTAGAACGCGCCGAACGAGTGCGTCTCGAACGAGATCGCGAGGTTGGATGCGTATAGATCGAGCGGCTCGTTGTACACGCGCTGCTTGGTGGTGCTCCCGGCGAGGTCGGCGTCGCCGCACAACGTCGGCACCTGCGCGGCGTTGAACGTGGCGTTCCACTCCAACGCCCACTGAAACTCCGGGGCGTCGTCGACCAGCGATCGTTCGGCGAAGTTGGCCGCGCTGTAGGTGTTGCGGTTGGTGCGCCGCCCGGTCTGCCCGTTCGCAAAGCCGGCGCTTCCCGCGATCGGGTAGTTGAACTCGCACGGATCCACCAGCTCCTGCGCGCCCGCGAGGCCGACCAGCAGCGCGATCACTTCGCCTCCACCAAGAGGGCGCACATGGGCGACGCCTCGAGCCACGCGTCCAGGTCGTCGTCGTATGCCGACACCAGCTCGCAGGGCAGCTCGCGGATCGCGAGGGGGCAGGCGTACAGGTCCTCCGCGTGCACGACCGCGGTGTCGGCGACGTCCCAGTCCTTGCAGCGGTACGCCTCGGCGAACGTGGTGTACCGGGCCTCGGCCACCTTGGTCTGGCCGGTGCACTCCTGCGTGCGCCCGGCGATCGCGTAGCCGACCTCCTGGCAGAAGTCGTCGGGCTCGACGGCGGTCGGGCAGCCCAGGATCCACCACAGCAGCATCACGGCACCTGCCAGGTGTACGTGGCGGCGCCCGACGGCACCTGCAGGGTCGCCACCACGCTGCCGCCCACCTCGGCGCGAAACCAGGTGCCGGCGGTCGTGTCGAGCGCGGCCGGCGCACCCGCGCTCACACTCCCGACCCACGCACTCGAACAGTCGTCGCCCACCACGTACAGGTCGGCCACGTCGTCGCGCGAGGTCTCGACCGACAAGCGCACCGCTTCGAGCGTGGCGGTGGCGCAGTCGTCGCTGGCATCGGTGTCGTAGACATCGGCGTAGCGCGACCCGTCCGGGTAGTACGAGGGGTAGCCGCAGCCGGCCAACAGGCCGATGGTGGCGAGCAGGGCGGGGCGCACACCCAGGCCCTAATCCACCTGACGGCGCGGCGGTGGGCCGGGCAAGACGCGGCGACCCCGGGGCGCGGGTCGGCGTCTTCGGACGGGAGGCCAGGCGCCGGAGGTCGGGCGGGACGAGGTCACCCCCGGGTCCTGCCGGGCCGGGTGAAATTGGCGTTCGCTCCCCCGCAAGTTCGCCGCAAGCGGCGAACCTGCGCTCCGCTCACACTTCGGGCACCCACGCTCGCTGGCGGCCCGCCCGCCATCGGTCCGAGGGCGGGCCGCCTCGCCGAGGGTGGAAGGGGCAGGTGGGCCGGCGGGCCCCCGGCGCGCGAAGCGCGTTGGGGTGCTGGCACACCACCCGCCGCGTCACCGAACCGGCCGAGCGGCGGCGACAT
>SXOM01000045.1 GCA_005776735.1 Pseudomonadota bacterium | reverse complement strand
AGGTACCCCAACGAACGCATCGGCTTGCAGTGTCGCGAAACCCCCGCGTCGAGCAGCCGCCGCACCTCGTCGAGGTAGCCCGCGGCCATCATCGCCACCACGCGCGCGTCGATGCGGGCGGGCAGATCGTCGCGATCGACCCACACCACCTCGCAGTCACGGCGCGTCGGGTGGTCCTCGGCGTGCAGCGCGGACAGGGGGCGGCCGGTAAGCGCGTGCACCTCGAGGCCGCGCACGATGCGGACCCGATCGTTGGGGTGCAGGCGGGCGGCGAGCACCGGGTCGACGAGGACGAGCGCGGCGTGCGGGTCGGGGAGCGCGTCGAACCGGGCGCGCAGGAGGGCATCGGCCGGGGGCGCGGCGACCAGGCCGTCGAGGAACGCCCGCAAGTAGAACGCGGCCCCCCCGCAGAGGATCGTCGGCCGGCCCTCCGCCATCGCGGCCTCGGCCACCGCGACGAAGTCGGCGGCCGAGAACGGCTCGTCGGGATCACGCAGATCGAGGCCCCGATGGGGCACGCGGGCCCGGTCCTCGGCGCTCGGCTTCGCGGTGCCGATGTCCATGCCCCGGTACACGGTCATCGCGTCCATCGCGACGATCGTGGCGCCCCACCGCTCGGCCAGCGCCATCGCGACCGCCGACTTCCCGGCGGCCGTGGGCCCGGTGACGACCAGCGGCCGCATCGTCACAGGCTCGTCCCGGCCACGCGCCGGCCTTTCCAACGGGTGGTGCCGCGAAGCTGCGCCTGGAGGGAGTTGCCGATCGCGGCGAGCCCGAGGAGCGCCCCGAGCGGTTGGCCCAGGAAGGTGAGGGGATGCCGCGACAGCCGCACCCCCGACGCCGCGTCGCAGAGCGCAGCGAGCACCTGGGCGCGGCCGATCCACGCCGCGGCGAGCTGGAGCCCGGCGAGGCCGAGCGCAGCCGGGTGCGCCCACAGGCCGCCCACCGACGGCGCCAGGACCACGACGATCCACGGCCACAGCTCGGCCTGCACCAGGAGCCCCATCGCCAGGATGGTGAGGGCTGCGGAGAGCTTGGGCTGCGCGGGGTCCACCACCGCGGCGTTCTTCTCGAACCCGCGCCAGAGCTGCCCGAACGAGGTGTACATGCGGGTGCGGGTGAGGTCGGGCCCGAAGCGCAGCCGGCTCCGCGCCCCGCTGGCCTTGAGCAGTCGCACGATCGCCACGTCCTCGGCGAGCTTGTCCTTCACCGCGGCGTGGCCGCCGATCTTCTCCCACGCGGCCCGGCGGACGAGCCAGAACTGGCCGTTCCCCATCGCGTCGTTCGGGCGGCGCGGGTCGTCGGCGCGCTCGACGTCGATGAAGCCGAGCATCGAGGCCCAGAAGAACGGCATGAGCCACCGCTCGGGCCAGGTGCCGAGGTGGTGGCCGCTGACCACCACCAGCACGTCGGTCTGCTCCCGCTCCATGAACGTGACACACGTGCGGATCGCGGCCGGATCGTGCCAGGTGTCGGCGTCGACGAAGCAGAGGATGTCGCCGGTGGTGGCAGCGGCCGCGGTGGTGATGGCCCAGGGCTTGCCGAGCCAGCCCGCGGGAGGCTCCGAACCCTCGACCACGCGGCAGCGGTGGGCGCGGGCGCGGGCGCCGGTGTCGTCGGTCGAGCGGTCGTCGCACACCACCACCTCGAGGTCGCGGTGGTCCTGGGCGTCCAGCGAGGTGAGCAGCCGGTCGATGACCGCCCCTTCGTCGCGCGCCGGTACGACCACGCTCACCCGGACCGCGGGCGCGTCGGCGGGGGGCGCGGGGTCGAGGCGCCAGCGCGCGCCGAGGGTCTTGTGGGCCTGGGCGACCGACATCCAGCGGGCGAGCGCCCCGCCGCCCGCCACCAGCCAGAACGTGACCGAGGCGGCGCTCATGCCGGCGCCGTGGCGCTCACGACACGCGCTCCAAGCGGCCGCCCACCGAGCGGTACTCGCCGGGGGCCAGGTCGGCGGGGATCCGCGCGACCGCGCCCTCGGCCACCACGTGCACTCCGTTGGGGACGTCGCGGCCGCTCGCGATGGTGACTCCCGCGCCGAGGCGTACGCCGTGTCCGAGGGCCACGCCCAGGAAGGGCACGCCGGTGTCGAGCACCCGGTCGCCCCAGCGGACCCGTACGTTCCCCCGGAGGTTCAGGTCGTGCAACGTCGCGAACGTGCTCACAAAGCAGTCGTCGCCGATCGCGCACACCTGCGCGCCGATGTGCCCGACGCTCGAACGTTGCCCGAGCACCGAGAGGTTGAACATGGAGTAGTTGCCCACGTGGGCGTGAGGGCCGATCGCGCTCAGGCGCGCCGTCACGTGGTCCTCGATGTGCGTGCCGTCGCCCACCCAACACCCACGGAGCACGCTGTACGGACCCACGTGTACGTCGTCGCCGAGCACACACCCGTCGAGGATCGCGGTGGGGTGCACCTTGCAGCGCCGGCCGATCACCGCGTACCGCGGCCGCAGGGGCGACCGCAACCACGTCCACAACGGCGCCCACGGCCGCAAGACCAGCCGCTCCCAGATGTCCACGCCGACCGCCGCGAGGGACGCGCGCAGGTAGTGGACCCAGTGGCGCACGGTGGCCCCCGTGCGCACGTCGATCGCCCAGTCGAGCGTCTGTCCGGCCCCGAACGGGCCGGGCAGGGTGCTGCGCCCGGCGAGGCCGAGCGGATCGACCCGCACCCCCCGCCGCCCGTCGCCCCAGCGCACCCCCAGCCGCCGCACGGGGCTGGCGCCGGGCAGCGGCTCGTCGCCGACCGCACCGTCGCGGTACCAGGCCTGCGGCTCGACCTCGAGCTCGCCGACGCGCAGCGGCCGCTCGACGACCGCGAGCTGCGTGCCCGGCCCGGCCGCCTTCAGGAACGAACGCAGCGTGCCCGCGGCGAGGTCGACGTCGTCGTCGACGTACAGCGTGTCGGGGTCGGCGCCCACCGCTTCCGGGGTGACCGCCGCCTCGGCGCGGAGCCCCAGGCGGGCGAACACCTGCTCCTGCCGCTCGCGCAGGGGGCGCCCGCACAACCGCAGGTCGGCGGCGGCTTGCCCCCAGGGGGCGACGATGGACCCGGTGGCCACGCGGACCACGCGCCGGGGGAGCGACATGCCGTCGCCTTATCCCGGCGCGCCGTGCCGGAGCCGGTGACAAGTCTTGACATGCGGTTTTCTTGCGGATCCGCTGATTCTGCGAAGGTGTAGGGTGTAAGCGATGAACCGCGAAAGCCCCGCCGAGGGGCGTCCCCCGCGAGGCGTCGGGGGGACGAACACGGTGCGCCTCCGCTGTACAGTCGCGACGGGTCCGTCCTCCCCCCGGGCCCCGGAGGTCCCATGAGTGATGCGGCAAAATCCCGCGAGCTCCTCGCGGAGCTGAACGCAGAACGCCAGAAGGGTACGAACATCCGCCGGGCCCTGACCGGTGGCATCCTGCTGATGTTCGCGCTGGCGATCGGAAACACCTACCTGAAGGTGAAGAACTTCGACAGCGAGGCCTTCCTCGCGTCGCTCGGCGAGCAGACCAACGCCAAGGTGTGGCCGCTGGTCACCCGCGAGATGGACAAGATCGCGGCCGACGCGGTCCCGGCGCTGAGCAAGGCCGTGGCCGACGAAGCGGCGGCCATCATGCCCAAGGTGTCGGCCCAGCTCGTCGTCGAGGAGGCCGCGTTCCGCGAACACCTGCACGAGCGCATGAAGTCGTCGCTCGACGCGGCGTTCCGCACTGCCGCCGAAGCGCAGAAGGTGAAGCTCGAGGAGCGGTTCCCGCAGTTCACCAAGGACCCGGCCCGCTACGACGCGCTGTTGGGCCGCCTCAACGCCGGCGTGCAGCACTGGGCGATGGAGGAGTTGGACACCACGTTCAAGGCCCACATCGACGTGCTCCAGTCCATCAACGTCAAGGTGCAGTCGCTCCAGACCCTCTCCGAAGCCGACCGCGAGAAGCACGGCGACCCCGAGGCCCAGGAGGTGCTCGAGCTGTTCCTCGAGATCATGAACGCCCGCATGGAAGGGGAGGTGAGCCGTGGCTGATTCCACCGACGCCGTCAAGGAGATCGAGACCCTGCTCGCCGCCGAGGTCGAGAAGGAGCGCGCGGCCAACACCATGACCATGAAGGTCGGCGGGGGCCTCTGCGTGGTGGTCGCCGGCTACCTGCTCTGGGTCAGCTCCGCGATCGGCACCCTGCTCGACCCGGTCGGGCTCGCCACCGCCGCCAGCGGGTTCGCCATCGGCGCGGTCCCCGAAGCGTCGGCCGAGGTGCGGACGCTCGTCGTCGACGGTGCGCCGGAGCTCGTCGGCATGGGCGCCGACGAGCTGATCGGCATGATCCCGGGCTACCGGCTGCAGCTCCAGGCCGAGTTCGACCCGGTGCTCGACGACGTGTCCAAGGTGCTCGCCGAGGCGGCGGTGGCCGAGCTCGCCCGCTCCGGCGGCGACCCGAGCGCCACCTACACTACCGACGAAGCGCTCGCGGCCGGCGCCGACGCCGCCATCGCCCACCTCGACGGCACGCTCGACGCCGCGATGGACCAGCCCGACGACGAGGGCGGCACCCCCCGCAAGAGCATCGAGGCGTCGCTCGTCGCGCTCGAGAAGATCGACGCCCAGCTCGCCATCATGGCGAAGAAGGGCGGGGATCCGCGGGAGCGCGAGCTGCTGGTCGCGTGGCTCGGCGTGGTGGGCGCCCACAAGGACGCCGAAGAGGTCGCCCTGGTCGAGGACGCCAAGCAGGCGGCGAAGGCCGCGGCGAAGGCTGCCGACGCCAAGCCCGAGGCCAAGCCGGCCGACGGGGCGAAGGCGCCCGAAGCGCCCGCTCCCGAAGCGCAGAAGCCCGCCGGAAACTGACCGAAGTGGACGGCATCGCCGCGGCGGGGGCTCCCGTCGCGGCGATGCGCTGCGCGCCGGACCCGGCCCGACGTGGGGGTGGGTCGCGGCGCAGCGCCCCAAGGCCTACAAGGTCTTGAGGAACTCGACCAGGTCGGCCACGTCGCCCTCGGGCACGGCGGTGACATGGCCCTGGTTTCCGAGGCCGGGGCGCGTGGTGTCGACGACGTTCTGCGGGTCGTCCAGCCAGGCGTCCGGCGGGACGGTCGGAATCCCGACACACGCGGCGTCGAAGTCGGTGTCCGGATCGTCTGGAGGGCCGACCACAAAGGTCGTCGGCCGATCTTCGGGCTGTCGCAACAGATCGCACAGGGTCGGCACGCTCCCGTTGTGCAGGTACGGGAAGCGGGCCCAGATGCCGTCGAGCGGGGGCGGGACGTACCCGGCCTGCACCTCGACGACGGTGCCGTTGTCCTGGGAGATGACGAGGCCGTTGAGGTCGTCGGCGAAGTCGGCCATGCCTTCGGCCCGCCACGCGTCGGTGCCCACGTCCACGACCTCGGTGCGGCGGGAATAGTCCGCCCCGAGGCCGTGGCAGCTCGCGCAGTGGGTGGCGTACACCGTGGCGCCGCGCGCGGCGGCCGCATCGTCGATGGGGAGCCCGGGCAGGTGGTCGGCCCACCGGGGCGACGGCGTGTTGAAGACCGCCACCGTCAGGGCGTCGACGGTCCGGCCGTTGTCCTGGAGCCAGGTGTCCAGGTCGTGCAGGTCGGTGCCGCGCCCCACCTCGTTCCACAAGAAGTTGGTGAAGATGGGGTTCCCGCTGACCACGCTGCCGTCGCTGAGCCACCGCGTCTTGTGGCGGAGGGTCCACCACACGGCGGGCTTGCTGTCCGCCGGCGCGTCGTCGAGGGCGCGCGCGCGGGGGGCGGCGAGGGCCGCGGGGCTGAGGCTGGACCACGCGTCCGCTTCGCGGCGCGCCAGGCTCAGGCTCACCTGCGCCAACGAGGTGTCGAGCCCGTGCACCAGCGGGAGCGTGCCGCCGACGGCGGGGAGGCGGGCCTGCGCCCGTTCGAAGAGCGCCAGCTCCTCGGCGGTGGCGCCGCTGAGGTCCTGGTACATCTCGGGCGTCAACAGCGGGAAGAACGTGCTCGCGAGCTGGAAGTACTCGTTGGCGCGCGTGCGGCGGTTGGTCAGGCCGACCACGACCTTGCCGAACATCTCGGTGGCGTGGCAGGCGTGGCACGACACGCTGAACGCCGGGCCCCACTCCGTCTGCACCGCGCCCATCCCCATCGGGTCGCCCGCCACCACGCCCTCGGGCAGCGGCACGCTCCCGTCCGCCGGGTACCGCGCCAGTCCCAGCCAGTCCGCCATCTCCTCCATGTCGCCGAACCCCAGGGCCGAACGGGCCAACGTCTGGAAGTCCTCGCGGCCGGGGTCGGTGGTTCCGGGCTCCAGGAGCCGCGAGAACGACTCGGACGGCAACATGACCCCCGAGATTTCGACCGGCCACGCACCCGCGATCACCAGGCCCTCGGCCGTGACCTCTGCCAGCGCGTCCTCATCGAGATCGTAGATGTTGTGCCGATCTTCGCCGGGCGCGAGCTGGGCGCTGGCGCTCCAGTCCGCCGCTTGCCGATCACACACCCCGTCGGCGTCGGCGTCCAGCCCCGCGACGCAGCCGGCGTCGGGCTCGACGCAGGCGGACAGCAGCACGAAACTCGTCAGGTACGGCATGGGGCTCCGGCCGGGGCAGCGTATCTCACGGCGGACGCGCCGCGACCGTCCCGAAGCGCGCCGAGCCCGCTGCGCGTCCGTCGCCGGGGGCGACGGGTCCGCCGGGTGTGCCCGCGCCACCCTACGCGCCACGTGTCGCGACAAACGTGTTGCATTGGGGGTGCCGTAGTTCGCGGTGCGAACAAAAATGTTCGTCGTCAGGCCGACATGGCTGAATGGGGGGCACGATCACGATGGGTTCTGGCTCGATGGGGCAGGCGGCGGTGACACACGCGCCAGCCTCGCCGAGACATTCCCGCGGGGCGCGCTTGCCCGGGGGCTCGGCGCGGCGCACAATGAAGAAGTCGATTCGCCCAGCCCCTCGGAACGTACAGGATGTCACCGAGGCAAGCAGGCGAATCGCGAAGGGCTGTCAGGCCGGGCGTTTCATCGCTCCGACAGCGCCCCCCTCACCGGATCACCCCAGAGGTCCGCATGCACGCCGTCAACCAGCTCGACCCCCTCGCCGTTCTCCCGGGAGAAGGCACCGCGATAGGCTCGGTGGTGTCGAGCCCGGCACAACGTGCCGACGCTGCGTTGGTCGAGTCGGTCCTGGCGGAGGTCGAGGTGGCCTACGCTGCGGCGTGCGTGGCGGTGTACCAACGGGTGGCCGAGATCGTCCTCGAGCGGTTCTTCGACGGCGACCTCGAGGCGATGACCCAGCGCGCACGACATCACGCCTCCTTGGCTGCGCTGCTCCGCGACCCCCGCCTTCGGGTGCCGCCGGGGCAGATGTGGTACGCGATCCACCTGCTGCCCCAGTTGCGTCAGCTCGGGAAGCTGGCCGCAGAGCTGCCGATGTCCCACCATCGCATCTTGCTCCACGTCCGAAACCCCGAGGTGAAGCTGCAGTTGGCGGTGCGGGCACAGCGCCTCTCCAAGCGGGAGCTCGAGGCCGAGGTGAAGCGGTGGCGGACCGGACGGGCGCCGGTGCCGGTGTCGCGGGCTCCGGGGCGGGGGGGCGCCGCCGCCGCGCCGGTCGTGCCCCCCGCGGGCGTGCACGGGGCGTCGGACGTCCCGGAGCTCGGCACCATGGTGGCGGACCTCGCCGCCCTCGTGGAGGCCTTGTCCACGTTGGGCAATCGTACTCGATTGCGGTGTGATGCGCGCACTCCGGACTGGCGACACACGTTGCGACGCGTGGTGGACCGGCTCGACGAGCTGGTGGACGACTTGGAGCCGAACGCGCAAGACATCTGAACTGTGGTAGGATCAAACAATCAACCCGGCTCCCCATGAGCCACCTGACAGGAGTATCCATGGCAACCGCTGTCGTGAAGGACAATCACCTGACCTACAATGGCAAGGCCTACTTCCGTGGTGGTGCGGAGGATGTGCTGCTCGGGTCGTATGGGGAGAAGAAGACCCCCCTCACCAAGGCGAACTACCTCGAGGTGCAGCGGACGCTGCCCGCGAACAAGTTCAAGATCCGCAGCGTCACGATCGCGACGATCGACTGGACCAACTCGGTTTCGTTCTCGCTCGGCGCGAGCGCGGTGGTCTCTGGGCTGGTCAACGGCGTGCCCGTCAAGGCCTCGGCGACGGGCAACCTCCAGGCCGACTTCTCGAACACCGGCCACCTGCGGCTGGTCAAGATCATCGTCGAAGCGGCGGTGATGAAGGACGCCATCAACGCCACCGCGAGCAGCCTCGCGGAGTTCCGCGGTTACGGCAGCGACGCGCGGGTGTGTCACGAGCTGTGGGTCGTGCTCGAAGCGACCCTGGCGCAGGCGCTCTCGACGAGCACCAGCTTCACGGCGAGCGCCTCGGCGACGGTGGAGGGCTTCGAGCTCACCGGCACCGTGACCGCGGCCGGCGGCACCAAGTCCACGAGCAAGGTGACCATCTCCAAGGGCAGCTCGTTCGCCTACCTGCTGGCCCAGGCGGACTGGAACAAGTCCGGGCTGAAGAAGACGACGATCAAGAAGCTCAGCGACGACCAGTGGAGCCTCAACTGATGCGCCCGACGTCGCGACAGGGCCAACGCATCACGACGGCGTCTGTCGCCGACACTCGCCGATAGGTGTCCGTCGTGTACGCCTCGAGCCTGCCCCTCGGGTTCATCACGGGCGACGCGTCGATCTTCATCCATCGCAGCGTCGGGTCCCGCGGGGTCAACTCGCCCGAGGACGTGGGGATCGTGGCGGCGCGACTGCTCGCCCTCGGGTTCGACTGGGCCGTGCCGGGCCCCGGCGGTGCGTGCACGCCGGAGGTCATCGCCGCGATCGAGCTGTTCCAGGCCGTCACCGAGGGCGTCGACGTCGTCCGCCACACGCGCGTCGATGGCCGCGTCGACGTCAACGGGGCCACCCTGCGGTGGCTCGGGGCGGCCAACGCGCCGCGGTGGGAGGCGTTGTCGTCGGGGGGCAGCCCCGACGCGGCGCTGGGGTTCTGCACGAGCTGGCTCAACGAGGTGCTCGAGAGCGCAGTCCTGGCCTACGAAGGGGGCTACCGGCGCGCTCACCCTGGGGCGGCGCCCCTGACGGTCGGCGACGCGAGCCCGGAGCGCGGCGGCAACGCGCCGCCGCACCGGGGCCACCAGACGGGCCTGGCGTGCGATCTGCGCCTCCCGCACCGGAACGGGACGGCCGGCGGCCTACGCACCAGCTCCGTACACTACGACCGCGCGGCGATGCGCGCGCAGCTCGCCGCGCTCGCGCAGCACCCCTGCCTCCAGTTCGTGTTCCTCGACGACGAGCAGCTCATCGAGGAGGGCCTGTGCCGGCCGCTCGCCGGGCACGACGACCACGCGCACGTCGAGATCGGGGCGCCGGCCCGGCTGTAGGGGGCGGGCGCGCGGGGTGACGGCTGGGAGTGCCGGGTCTGGATCGCGCCGGATTTCGACGAAGCCGACGCGCTTTGCCGGGTTGACCAGACTGGAGTACCGTTGGTCAAGGGGTGCGGATGTCGATCCAGGTGAACGTACTCGAAGCCAAGACGCAGCTCTCCCGGTTGCTCGACCGCGCCGAGGCGGGGGAGGACGTGATCATCGCGCGCGCCGGGCACCCGGTCGTGCGCCTGGTTCCGATCCGCAGCGGCGTGCTCGATGCCCCGCGTGTTCTGGGGGCGCTCAGGGGGAAAGGCTGGATCGCGGACGACTTCGACGCCCCGCTCGACGAGGACTTCCTGTTCACGCCAGGCGCAGACGACCCGCGGGAGCGTTGAGCCGGGCATGACGGTCCTCGTAGACACCACCGGCCTCCTGTTCGCGCTACTGAGCCCGGAGCGCCTCTCGCCGCGGGCGCGCCGGGTGCTCGAGGATCGCAGCAGCGCCCTCGTGTGGAGCGCCGCCAGCACATGGGAGGTCGTCGTCAAGACCAGGCTCGGTAAGCTGGATCTCGGCGGCGACGTCGCGACTGTTTTGGGGGAGCAACTCTTGCGCATGGGAATGCGGATCCTCCCCGTCGAGCAGGCCCATTCCTTGCGGGTCGCGAGCCTCCCTGATGTGGATTGGATCGATACCTGTGGGGCCTCTCGGCGTCATGCGGACCCGTTCGACCGGCTGATCGTCGCCCAGGCCCTGGTCGAGGGGCTGCCGATCCTCAGCTCTGACGACCAGTTCGACCGCTACCCCGTCGAGCGCGTTTGGTAGCGTCGCGGATAACGGAGCCCCGTTCGGCGCTTGGCAACCTGACCCATCACCCAGCTTCTCCGCCCCGTGGGTGGCGACAGGGT